>DKQZ01000045.1:0-2164 GCA_002471975.1 Dialister sp. UBA7295
GGGTGAAGGGGGCTATCTATGGTAAGAATGATTATTGACTTAAAAGTTAAGAACGAAACGTAATCAAATGACGCTAAAGTCAGTTATGCAAATGGGAGAGGCTCTCCTCCCGCCTCCCCGAAGTTCGGGCAATCAGCAAAGCTGACGGAAGGACTGTACTATCGTACAAGTCGAAAATGAGCCAAAAGGTAAACTCATCTCTTGGTAGCTCCGGCAAAGCGGGTGAGGGGGCGATCTGATGCTTGATGAGAAAAAAGTGCCAGGCACCTGTGAGGCTGACTGCCAAAAGTTTCCTGTCACAAATGACTCTATCGGTATAATGCGGGCCCCCTTCGAGAAGGGGGCTCCGCGAAGCGGTGGGGGCACGAACCTGTCGAAACGCTTCCCGGCAGGAGCGACGAAATATGATAAGAACGAAATGGTTTCCCATGCCAATTTTTATCCTGATTCCCATGAAGACCGATCGTGAGAGCCGAAGGCAAGATCTAAAAACTCGCGCCCGAAGGGCGCCACCTTTCCGATAATCCCGATATCCCCGACAATCCCGACCATTCCCGATTCAAAGTTTTCCGCCTATAGTTTCCCTGCAGCAAGAGTTCCGAATGGGAGCCAAAGGCAATATCAAAAACTTGCGCCTGCAGGCCGCCACCTTCCCGCACCCCGCACCCCGCATCCCGATTTTCAAAATTTATCATTTCCAAAGTTTCCTCCCGGCCAATCAGTAAAGTCACAAATTTAAAACCCCTCTACCGGATGGCGGCCGGTAGAGGGGTTTGTATTTTTGGAGTGTTCAGAATGATCTAAGTCCGGGAACCATAGAGATATGGTTCACTCAAAGGATACCTGGAGAAATTCCTGCAGGAAGGGAAAGAAGTGCGCTTTCACGAGCCTGCGGCTGCAGTACCACAGCCAGGTTCTGATGGAAAGGCCGTCAGCATACTGAAAATGTCTCATTCACAAAAACACTGACCTCATGCGAAGCAGGTTGGCAAATGCCCGGATGGCAAAGGCACCCTTCATTTCTGATCCTTCCATCCCATGCCGCAACGATCGGCAAAAGAACTTCGGAAATGGAAAGAAGACCTCTTTCCTGCCTTTTGTGAAATAGACTCCGCCCGAACCCCTGTAACAGTTAACGGAAAATGGGGTTTCCAGGCGGCAGGTCCATCGCCCGATTCAGGGACCAGGCCCTCCAACCAGCTCTTGGAAGCCGGCCCGGAGTCAGCCGCGGGACCTCACAGTCGAAAAATTCGGAGGCATAGCCTCAATGGATGGATTCCCTTCACTTTCTCGGTGATCCGGACAGGTGAACCTCCCGGGAAACGATACCGGGACCTCAGAGCCGGGGCACTTACAAAGGCGGAAGGAAACGATCCGCGATACAGTATGGGGAAACATACTTTTCACCATAGCCTGTCTATATTATACATCATTTCTGGAAATATAAAAGTCAATTGTCACCCTGAATGATAAACAAAGGTTAAAAATGCGGATTTATCGAACTTTTTCACTTATTGAAAATTCCTTGACCGGCTTATGAAAAAGGAATTATACGGTTTTTGATCAGGATAATTATAGGAATGAAAACTTTTGGCACGGGGCTGTCGGGAGTCTCGGGGTTATCGGGATTGTCGGGAAGGTGGCGGACACAATTCATAAAGTCCGCCAATATATCTTTTACTCTATTCACAAGGCACATATAAGGCTGATTTCCAAAAATATCCCGGGATAGATGACTGCATCGGTAAGTAAGTGGCCCTCCTCGATAGGAGGGCTCCGCGATAGCGGTGGGAGGACGAACCTGCCGAAACCGTACAAGTCTCTGTCATCTGTAACGCAGTAAATCTGAAATGCCAGCAGCAAAACAGCTTCCTGTCAAATGACGCTATCGGAAAGAAAGAGCTCCCCGAAGTGCTGCTCTCGAACGGCTTTTGAAGGACCGAAGGGACGAGCAAAAGCCAGTGGGAGTCATGCCTTAGCGAGGGAGCTCCGCGAATGCGGTGAGGGGGTGTCAAGTAGGTACAAGCCGGAAATGAGGAGAATGGAACATGCGCAGGGTTCGCCAGTTCGCACATATGAGGCTGATGACGAAACGTACTTGGGCCAAATGACTCTATCGGTAAAAGCGCGCTCCCCGAAGTGCGGGGAGCTCCGCGAATGCGGT
>DKQZ01000045.1:2222-8076 GCA_002471975.1 Dialister sp. UBA7295
TCGAGAAGGGGGCTCCGCGAAGCGGTGGGGGCACGAACCTGTCGAAACGCTTCCCGGCAGGAGCGATGAAAATGATAAGAATGAAATGGTTTCCAATGCTGCTTTTTATCCTGATGCCCATGACAACCGATTGTGAGAGGAAACTGCACATACGACGAAAAATTATATTCCTCACAAATGAGAGCCAAAGGCAATATCTAAAAACTCGCGCCCAAAGGGCGCCACCTTCCCGATAATCCCGATATTCCCGAGAACCCCGACCATCTCCGATTCAAAAGTTTCCTACCTATAGTTTCCCAGCAAAAAGAGTTCCGAACGAGAGCCGAAGGCAAAATCTAAAAACTCGCGCCCGAAGGGCGCCACCTTCCCGATAATCCCGATACTCCCGAGATTCCCGATCATCCCCGATTCAAGAGTTTCCCACCTATAGTTTCCCGGCAAAAAGAGTTCCGAATGAGAGCCAAAGGCAATATCTAAAAACTCGCGCCCGCAGGGCGCCACCTTCCCGATACCCCCGATATTCCCGATAACCCCGACCATTCCCGATTCAAAGGCTGTCCACCTATAGTTTCCCATATCAAAAGAGTGCCCCTGATTTCAGGGGCACTCTTTGCGATTCACGAACTTTATTTCCCAAACATTTCCTTAAATTCCACGAAGTTCCTCTTATCCTCCCCGCACCAGACGGCGAAGATGATTTCATCGAAAAGATTTCTCATATCTTCATACATGAGGACGGTATGGAAATCATCGGCCACGTCGTAGGGATCATGACCGAATACCCCGCAGCCCCAGGCACCCAGTGTGATGGTCCGGCAGCCTTTGGAAGCAAAGAGGGAGAGAGTATAGCGGATCCGCCTGAGGCGGATGGTCCGTATTTCATAAGGAGCAAGCCTGTTGGCCGGTCCGCGGAGGTCCGGTGCTGCCAGGGTGATGACCGAAGTCTCCCGGGGCGGTCCGAAAAGGGCATAATCCTCGTCCCGGCTCTTCCGGAATATTTCCACATGAGGCGAATAAATCATGCCGTCCGATTCGAGGCCCGAAAGGGAGCGGTTGTAGGCATAGAGCTTCGAGCCCTCCCGGGACGCGAGGGACGCATAGAGCGTGCTTTCCCGGCAGAGGCATTCCTCCTGGGACACCGCGCCCCATAGATAGCCGCCGCCCGGTTCATAGGCATTGGCGAAATTGAGGACTCCCTCCCCGGCATGGTCCATGGTATCTCCCTCCACCACGGAAATGATTCCTTTCCCGGTGCGGGGGCGCTTTTTCACTTCTTCTGCCAGGATTTCCAGATTTCCGGGAAGGGACACTTCTGCCTGTTGGAGCTCTGCCAGGGGATGGCGGAAACTCCAGGCCTTCCCATCGACCGTCTCGTACAGCCCTTTCCGGAGAATTTCATGATTCTCCTTCGCAATGGCCTGATTCTTCGCGTAATCCAAAATGAACCTCCGGGAAATAAGAAATATTTTTCCGCAGCTGCCGCCTGAAAGCTGAAAGCGGCAGCTGACGGCTGATGGCTAATGGCTAACGGCTAACGGCTAACGGCTATTTCACCCATTCCCGGAATTTCTGGACCAGAATCTTGCAGGCCTCCTCGGAATCCCGGAAAGCCTTCTCGAAAGACCCGCGGCCATAGGGATTGGAAATTCCTTCCTCGCTGCCATAAGCCGAAGACAGGAGAGAGAGCTTGTTATCCACGTCGCCGCCCAGCGTATTGAAAATGCGGGGATCCTGCAGATTGTCCATGAAATAAATGTAATTGTACTGATCGTAAGTCTTCCATTCCAGGGGAAGGGCCTCCCTTGGGCTGCAGGGGACGCCATGGGCCTTCAGCACTTGCCGTCCCTCTTCACAGAGGGGACCACCCACTTTTTCAAATCGTGCGGAGGACACATAAATCTTCTCTTCCAGACCGGCCTTCTTCACCAGATCCTTCATGATGAATTGCGCCATCGGCGGCTCCCCGGTACCGGTGTGGGAAATGAAAAGCAGCTTGATCATCATAGTAGAACTCCCCTTTTTACAATGAATTCTTCTTTCATTATAGCCTATTTTATACAGGTTGAGGAAATATTTTCCAAAACAGTCCTTCCTGAATCCCAGCTTTCAGGCAGAAAAAATCTCGCAGCCGGGGCGGGATTGAAAGCTTTTATACAGATGAAACGGCCATGAATAGGCTGACGGCCCCGTCGGAAAGGAGCGGGATGGCGCCCAGAATGTAGGCCGTTTCTTCGTCGATTTTATAGTAAATCATGTAGGACCCGAAGGAGAGAAGGGTGGCGGCGCCGATACAGAGGGCAGAGAGGAGGAAGGAAAGGAGGGAAAGGCTTTTGGCTTCGAAGAGGACTCCCAGGGCCAGGGTCTCCAGGAGGGTCCAGCATACGATGAGGAGGAGTTCCGTAGTGGGGGTGCGGCCGAAAATTTTTGAGGTTATAAATAGAAGTATAAAATAAATGATAAGGGTCGTAAGGGACAGGGTGCCGCTCCCATGCCAGGCGGAGGGGAGGGGAAGTCCGTGGATGCCATAGATGGTGAGTCCCACGCCGCCCAGACCGAAGAGGGCAAGGAAGAGAAATAAAATCCCCGAAAGGCCGCTGGTCCAGCCCGTATTTCCACTGGGCTTAAAGGCGGAGAGCCACCAAAAAGTATAGAATAATGCGCCGATGGCCAGGGAAAACTGGCCGAAAACTACGTCTTTCAAAGGAGTCATGGTCAAGCCTTCTTTCTATTTCCATTATAGCGCGGGGAGAGGGAAATAGTCATACTTCTTCGCCGGCCGCCTTTGTAGAAATTTCCATTGACCATAGAAAACAGCAAAGAGATTCAGCTGAATCGGATGGACTCAACGGAAAGTGCGTCATTGAATTCCAGTTTTTGGCAGAGATGAAATAATTCGGTGCACCTAATTATAAGTAATAAAAATGATTGATTACATTCATAATCCAAAATCTATATATTATTTTTAAACTTGGACGAAATTGATTATTTATTTCCGCCATGCATTGTGTTAAAATAAAGCTATCAGGTAATGTGGTGTCAATTCATCGGCATAAGGCGATTCCAGACGGCAGGAAGGGGCCGGGAAAAGCGGATCGATGAAAAAATGGACCCTTGTTTTTCAGGGCAGCGAGAGGAGTTTTGGGTATGAGTGAATTTCAATTTTACCTGGCCATCGTCATCTTCCTCCTGACTTACGGTGGAATCATGGCGGAGAAGGTTCCGAGGACCATTTGCTCGCTCATTGGCGGCGGCGCAATGATTTATTTCGGATTCCTGACTGAAACTGAAGCTTTCAAGCAGTTTATCGACTGGAACACGCTGGGCCTCCTGGCCGGCATGATGATCCTGATTTCCGTCGTGAAGAAATCCGGTTTCTTCCGCGTCGTGGCTTTGTGGACCATGAAGAAATCCAAAGGGTCTCCCCGTATGCTGCTGGTTCTGCTTTCTGTAGTCACCGCTGTTTCTGCATCTTTCCTGGATGCCGTTACGGCAGCACTTTTGATTGCACCATTGACGATTTCCCTCTGCCGTATGCTGAAACTGAATCCGGTTTCCCTTCTGGTGGCAGAAATCTTCATGTGTAACGTCGGTGGTTCCGGCATGATGGTCGGCGATCCGCCAAACGTCATGATCGGGTCCGCGACCCATCTGAATTTCCTTGATTTTACTGAAAATACCGGTCCACTTGCCGTAATCACCGTATTCATGACCCTGTGCTGCATCATCTGGCTCTTCCGTAAGGAACTGCCTCATGGCAATCTGCCCCAGGAAGAAGTGGACAAGATTGACGTGATGAGCGCTGTAGAAGACAGAAAACTCTTCAACCGTTCCCTCACCGTTCTGGGTCTCACGATTCTCGGATTCATCGGCCATGCTCATTTCGGACTTGATACGGCAACCATCGCCATGACCGGTGCAGTCGTAGCCATGCTGGTCTGCGGAATCAATCCGGATGATGCCATGAAAGAAATCGATCTGGATACCCTCTTCTTCTTCATGGGACTCTTCGTCCTGGTCGGCGGTCTTGAAAAAGCAGGCGTCATCAATGCCATCGCCAAATGGGGCGTAAACCTTGCCGGCGGCGATCATCACCTGATTACCTTCCTCATCCTCTGGATTTCCGGCCTGGCCTCTGCCTTTATCGACAACATTCCGTTCACTGCCACCATGATTCCACTGATTAAAGATATGCAGTCCCTCATGGGCCTCGCTCATGCAGACTACATGTGGTGGGCCCTCTCTGTCGGCGCCTGCTATGGCGGCAACGGTACCTCCATCGGCGCATCCCCGAACGTCATCATGATTGCTATCGCAGCCAAAGAAGGCCATTACATCTCCTATGGCCAGTTCATGAAATGGTGCTTCCCCATGATGATCCTCTCCCTGATTATCGGTTCCGCATATATTGAAATCCGCTACTTCATGCTTGCAGGACTGTAATTGTAGAAATAAAAAACTGCCCTTTATGGGCAGTTTTTTGTGCCCCGCCGCCGGCGGGGCTTTTTCTGTAAGGAAAACCGGAGGAAGATATACTTTTGAATCGGGAATTGTCGGGGTTGGTTTCGGGGATGTCGGGACTGCCGGGAAGGTGGCGCCCTTCGGGCGCAGAGTTTATAATGTTGGCCTTTGGCCACCGGCCGGCATGAATGGGGTTAGTTTCATTTCGTAATTGATGTCCGGCATATTGACTGGTACCGTTAGTACACCCGCAGCACCTGCTCGCGGGAGCTTCCCGCAAGAGGAAGCCGGGCGGGATAGTGACGCAGATGGTTTGCGTCACTATCTATTAACTTATTAACCCCTATGTACAGCTTCTCGGGTGAAATAGTACCAAAGCCATCAAGGCTCATTAACCATTAACCTCTATGTACAGTAATACGAAATAAAGTCGCCCCCCAACGAGGCAAGTTGTTCATCTTGTTAATCGTTATCCTTTATGTCCAGTTCCCCGGCCTAAAAGGTGCTGCAGTTATCGTACTCATTTCCATATAAAAATGCGGCGCCTTTTTCTGCTGCGCCGCACCTTCCCGACAGTCCCGGGATGCCCGGGATTCCCGACATCCCCGATTCAGAAGCTGTTTCGGTACGGATGATTGTTCGTGCAAGATGCCGGGATATTTTGCACAATAAAAAAGACCGTCATGTAACGGTCTTTAATAATCAGTTTCCAAAGGGGTCTTTGCCATCCTGTTTCGGCGGGTTCTTCACGTACTTGATCTGCTCACAGATGCAGTTATCCTTCACCTTATAAAGTTCCGGGATGAAGTCCATGATGCGCAGGAATGTTTCTTCATTGATGGAGTACTTGGTCCA
This sequence comes from Dialister sp. UBA7295, assembly GCA_002471975.1. GTDB lineage: Bacteria > Bacillota > Negativicutes > Veillonellales > Dialisteraceae > Dialister. The sequence continues at coordinate 7,536 of DKQZ01000045.1, forward strand.
GAGGCCTTCCCGTCTCGCATTGACCACGCCGGCTTCGATGAGGATTTTCATGTGGTAGGAGAGGGTGGACTGGGATAGCGTGAAATTGGTGAGGATGTCGCAGGCGGACATTTCTTTGCAGGACAGCATGTCTACGACATGAAGGCGGGTCTCGTCGGAGAGAGCCTTGAAGATGGTGGCAAATTCTTTGTAACTCGGTTTGGAATCCATGGTGTACCCCTTTTCTTGTTATACTCGGTCCGTTATAAGCTTAAAAGTATCGTAATGATTGGTTTATAACGAGGGTAATCATCGATACATTTAAATCTATTATTGTAATATTGTAACCTATATAAATGGGGTTGTCAAATTTGTGAAATAGTTGGTTTAGAAATTGTAAATCGTTCTTCGTTATTCGTTCTTCGTTGTTCGGGAAAGTGGCGCCCTGCGGGCGCAAGTTATATATAGATGATGAAAGAAGGGTAATCTTTCATGACGCCGGACTTTTGAATCGGGAATTGCCGGGGATGTCGGGAGTATCGGGGTAAGCACCCAACGAAAC
>DKQZ01000059.1:0-44706 GCA_002471975.1 Dialister sp. UBA7295
TTCTTCATTACCGCCTCTCACCTGCCGGCAGCTCTCTGAAAATAAATCCGCAGCTTCTTCCCATCTTTGCCTCTATGTATATGAAGTTATAATAGCAGGATTTATCCATAAAAGCAAGGACCATTTTTATTTCCATCTTACAGGAAATAAAATTTTCTGTCCTTCGTCTTTCCTGTCCTTCGTCATTTTCTAAAGGCATGAGTGTTCTTTGTTTAAAATCATACAGCACGGATGGGAATGAATCGCAGAAAAGTCAGACAATATCGGAATATTCTTCGCACATAGTGTACTATGCATGTTGGCAAATGCCCCTCGTTTGTATTATAATAGGTTGGAAAAAGTGATTTTTCAAGAACTTTACGTGTTGATGACAGACATTTACTTTGCTGCTGACGATTATTTCTTTGTGCGTTCAATTATGCAGGCCGATTCCCATGGGCCTGCGATAACCGTTACGGCTTCTTTTGCGTGGCCAAAAGGACAAAAATATGATTGACAAATATAAAAAGGTGATCGGTTTCCTGATCCTTGTTGTTGCTGCCATCATATCCTTTTATGCCGTCCGTACGTTTTATCCGGAATTTTATCATCAGATTCTTCATCTGACTATGGCCGGAGACGTAGATGGTCTGGGAGAATACATTTCTTCCTTCGGATATGGTGCCTTCCTGGTAAGTATCGGGCTGCTTGTTTTCTGCAATGTCTTTGGCATTCCCACCATTCCCTTTCTCACGGTGAACGGAGCACTTTTCGGGCTGCTGCCGGGGATTCTTATTTCCTGGGTCGGTGAAGTCGCGGGCATTGAAATCAGCTTCCATATCGGCCGTATTTTCTTCAGGAAAGAGGCTCGCGGGCTGATAGAAAAGAAACATATGCTTACCAAGCTGGATAAATACAGCTGCGTAGAGCATATGGCCATGGCCAGAGCCATCCCCTATTCTCCCAATATCCTTTTTACCGCCCTTGCCGTTCTCACAAAGCTCACAAGCCGGGAACATCTGAAAGCCACATTAATCGGTAAAATTCCTTCCGTTATCGTAGAAGTATGGCTGGGACACGACCTGATTTATTTCTCGGAACATGGCTTACGTTTCATTGTACTTCTTTTCCTGCTTATAGCAGGATGTATCATCCGTAAAATGTATAAAAAACATGGTTTCTTCAATAACCGTTGTCTGTGAAAGAGTCTTGAATTGAAATATTCGGGACTCTTTTTTTAACAGAAAATTTACGATCCTCTGCTTTGATGTCTCAAGACAGATTTTCCTGTTTCGAGCAAGTGGACTATTTATCACTTTCTCTATATTTCTGAATATTGTATAATATATGAGCAGCTATATAAATGAATTATAGATATTGCTGATTTTAATGCCTTTTAATCATATATTTTACAAGCGGTTAAAATTATTTTCTTTCTGACGGGAGCTCAAAATGAAAGGATTTATTGAAGTTTATACAGGTGACGGGAAAGGGAAAACCACAGCTGCCATCGGTCTTGCTATCCGTGCTATCGGCGCAGGGAAAAAGGTATGCATTATCCAGTTCATGAAGTCTCTTGCCTATTCCGAACAACAGGTACTGAAGAATCTTCCCGGTATCACACTGATTACTCTTGGGAAGCCCTATTTTATTGCTAAAGAAGGTATGTTGACCGATGAGGAGATCAAGGCCTGGGGAGATAAACTGGTCGTGTACCCTGCCGGTCATCCTCCGAAGGACTATAGAAACATGGTGATGAAGGGGATCGATGATGCCGTGAAAGCCGTCTCCGGTTCCTATGATGTGGTCATCCTTGATGAATATAATATGGCATGCTGGTATGAACTGGCCACCGATGAGGATACGAAGCGGATACTTTCCGCCCGGAAAGAAAATGTGGAACTCGTCTTTACCGGCCGAAATGCCCCGGAAGCAGTTCTTGATGCTGCTGACCTCATTACGGAAATGAAAAAAGTCAGACATTATTACGATAAAGGAATTATGGGAAGGAAAGGAATTGAAAATTGACCCCTTCCCCGAATCCCGAACGATTCGCCTTCAAAATGAAAGGATTTGACATACATGGAAAAAATCACAGGAAAAAGTATTGCCGGACTGGTCACAATTGGACCGCTCCGCATTTTCAGAAGGAAAGGATTTGACGTCATAGAGAAAAAAGTGGAGCGGCCGAAAACAGAAGTTGCCCGTTTCGACTCCGCCAGAAATGCATCAGCTGCCAGGATGAAGGAATTCTATCAGGAAGCGGTCTCACGGGTAGGCCTTGACAACGCGGCTATTTTCAAAATTTACCAGCAGATTCTGACTTCCTCTGAATTTATCGATTCCGTTCGTGCCATGATCAGGAATCAGAGCATCAATGCAGAAGCTGCCGTAGCACAGGCTGAAAAGAATTTTTCCGAGGTTTATGGCACAGATACTGATGCTTACATGGTATCCCATATTTCCGATATCCGGGAAATCGCCCGCATTCTTTTACGCACGCTCTGCCAGAAAAAGGCTCTCCTTGCCGGTGATGAGCCCTGCATTCTCTATGCCGATGATCTGACCCCGAATGAAACCATTCAGATGGATACCGGTAAGATTCTGGGCTTTATCACAAAAGAAGGCACCCCTGCCTCCCATACCGCAATCCTGGCCAGGGCCCTGGGAGTTCCTGCCATTGTATCCACAGGAATAGATATCGATGATTCCTACGATGGTAAAACGGCCGTTATTGACGGTTTTACCGGTACTGCCTATCTGGAGCCAACGGAAGGAATTCTTTCCGTAATGAAAGGGAAGCGGGACCAGAGTATCCGTCTTAAAGAACTTCTGCAGCAGCTGAAAGGCCTGCCAAGCGTGACGAAGGATGGCAAAAAGGTGGAAATCGCTGCCAATGTTTCTTCTGCCTCTGATCTGGCTGCAGTTCTCAAAAATGATGCGGAAGGCATCGGTCTTTTCAGAAGTGAATTTATCTATATGGGAAGAGAGTCCCTTCCTACTGAAGAAGAACAGTTCAATATTTACAAACTTGCCCTGGAAACCATGGCGGGCAAACGGGTCATCATCCGAACCCTCGATATTGGCGCTGACAAAGAGGCTTCCGCTTTTCATCTGTCAGAAGAAGAAAACCCGGCCCTGGGGCTTCGGGCCATCCGCATCTGCCTGAAGCATCCGGATATTTTCAAGACCCAGCTTCGTGCCATTCTCCGTGCCAGCGCCTATGGCAGGGCCGCTGTCATGTTCCCCCTCATCACTTCGGTCTGGGAGGTATGGAAGGCAAAAGAAATTCTCAATGAAGTGAAAATGGAACTTGATAAAAAAGGAATCGCCTACGATCATCATATGGAAGTGGGCATCATGATTGAAACCCCGGCAGCTGCCCTCATCAGTGACAAACTGGCAAAGGAGGTGGACTTCTTCTCCATCGGCACCAATGACCTTTCCCAGTATACTCTTGTAGTAGACCGGGCAAGCCGCATACTTTCTGAATTCTTCAACCCCTATCATCCGGCCGTGATGAAGCTGATCCGGCTGACCGTGGAAAATGCCCATAAGGAAGGCATCTGGGCCGGTATCTGCGGGGAACTGGGTTCAGATCTTTCCATGACCGAGACATTTCTCCGCATGGGCGTCGATGAATTCTCCGCAGCCCCCTATTCTATCCTTCCGCTCAGGAAGCAGGTCCGTTCCCTGAACCTTTCAGAAAAGAAATAAGATTCAATCAATCGCATCATAAAAGCCATGAAGGGCATCCTTCATGGCTTTTGCTTTTAAGTTATTTCAGAAGATTGCCATCTTCGAAATAATTGATTCTCATGGCTTTCTTTACACTGTGCAGCGTTTCATTGGCTTTGGCATTGGCTTTAGCGGTACCGTCCTTAAGGATATCCATGACATCATCCAGATGCTGATCCCATTCATGGCGGCGGGCACGGATGGGTTCCAGCTCAGCCTGCATGACCTTATTCAGGAACCGTTTGACTTTGACGTCTCCCAGACCGCCTTTGGTATAGTGAGCTTTCAGTTCGTCCAGATTTGCATATTCCGGCAGGAATTCAGGGAAATATTCGGGCTTGCAGAAGGCATCGAGATAGGTAAATACTGTATTCCCTTCCAGATGACCGGGATCGTCTCTTCTTAAATGGGTCGGGTCCGTATACATGGACATGATCTTCTTTTCCACATCTTCCGGTGTATCGCAGAGATAAATGCCATTTCCCAGGGACTTGCTCATCTTGGCCTTGCCGTCGATTCCCGGCAGGCGGAGACCCGCTTTATTGGTGGTCAGGTAAATGGATGGTTCCACCAGGGTTTCACCATAGATATCGTTGAATTTACGGACAATTTCCCTTGTCTGTTCCAGCATCGGTTCCTGGTCTTCCCCTACCGGAACAGTAGTGGCCATGAATGCAGTAATATCGGCAGCCTGGCTGACCGGGTAGCACATGAAACCTGCCGGAATGCTGGCTTCAAAATGTTTCTGCTGGATTTCTGCCTTGACCGTAGGATTTCTTTCCAGCCTTGCCACGGTAACCAGGTTCAGATAATAAACGGTCAGTTCCGCAATAGCCGGAATGGCAGACTGGATGAAAATGCAGGCCCTGGATGGGTCAATGCCTACGGAAAGATAGTCAAGGGCTACCTGGAGTACATTCTTTCTAACCTTTTCCGGATTGTCCGCATTGTCTGTCAATGCCTGGGCATCGGCGATTTCTATATAGATTTCATCAAAAGTATTGGAATTCTGGAGTTCCACTCTTTCACGAAGGGAACCTACATAATGCCCCAGATGAAGGTGGCCGGTCGGGCGGTCACCGGTTAAAATGATTTTTTTCATAAACACAACTCCTGATTCTGTAAAGTCAGTACATCCACCGGACGTGCCGTAATGAATGGATATCCCGGAACTTTGTGCCGGGCACGAAATATCTGCTTTCTATATTCTATTCTCTAAAATACGTTTTGGCAATGTTTCAGGCCAATAATCAGTAAAAGCAGGACTCCTGCAATGCATCAGTCCTGCTTTATCATTAAACATGAGGAAATATTATTCCACGGTTACGGATTTTGCCAGGTTTCTTGGCTTGTCCACATCGTTGCCTCTCTTGATGCTGGTATAGTATGCCAGGAGCTGCATGGGGATGACGGAAAGAATGGGCGCAATGAACGGGTCCACTCTTGGAATGCGGACGGTCTCGGTCGTGTATTTCCCGATTTCCTCATCATCGTCATAACCGATGCCGAGGACTTCTGCTCCTCTTGCCTTGACTTCCTGGATATTGCTGTACATCTTGGAACTTACATTGTCCTGGGTTGCTACGGCGATGACAGGCGTTTCCTGCGTAATCAGGGCCAGGGTCCCATGCTTCAGTTCACCGGCTGCATAGGATTCTGCATGAATATAGGAAACTTCTTTCAGTTTCAGCGCCCCTTCCATGGCAATGGCATAATCGATGGACCGGCCGAGATAGAAAATATCATGGGCTTTGATGAGGCGGTCTGCCACATCAGACATATGGTCTTTTTCGCCAAGTACCTTTTCAATCTGCTTCGGCAGATCTTTAAGGCCCTCCGTAATCTTCTGAATGAGGTCAGCAGAAATACTGTTTTTCAGCTGGCTCATATAGAGGGCAAGAAGGAGAAGCGCCACAAGCTGGGTCGTATATGCCTTGGTAGAAGCCACGGCAATTTCCGGGCCTGCCAGTGTATATACCACATGATCAGCTTCCCTGGCAATGGAAGAACCAATGGAATTGGTTACGGCCAGACTTCTCGCTCCGTGACGTTTGGCTTCCTTCAGCGCTTCCAGTGTATCAATGGTCTCGCCTGACTGGCTGACCACGATGCAGAGAGTATGCTCTGAGGTCAGTGGCTTGCTGTATCGATATTCGGAAGCGATTTCCACGGATACCGGAATTTTCACAAATCTTTCGATATAATGTTTTGCCACCAGTCCCGCATGGTATGCAGTGCCGCAGGCGGTAATGAGGATATTGGTAATTCCTTCAAAGCATTCCTTTGTCCAGCCCAGGTCATCAAAGTTGACAGAGCCGTCCTTGTTCAGATGAATAGCGACCGTGTCATGGACTGCTTTAGGCTGCTCAAAAATTTCTTTAAGCATGAAATGGGGATAGCCGCCTTTTTCTGCTGCTGCCGCAGACCAGGTGACTTTCTGGATTTCCTTATGAATCGGATTACCATCCCGATCAAGCAGCTGGACGCTGTCCTTTTTTACAATAGCCAGTTCTTCATCCTGCAGGATATAAATATCTCTTGTGTGATTAATAACAGCCGGAATGTCGGAGGCAATGAAATTTTCCCCTTTCCCAAGGCCGATAATAAGAGGATTATTCTTCTTTGTGCAGATAATGGTATCCGGATGAGCGGCATCCAGGATGACAAGGCTGTAAGACCCTTCGATGATGGTCAGCATTTTTTGAACGGTGGAAAGGAAATCCCCGTCATCCACTTCTTCCAGCACATGGGCCACGATTTCCGTATCCGTTTCCGATTTAAATACATGCCCTTTCGCCATAAGGTCCTTTTTCAGGGTCATGTAATTTTCAATGATACCGTTATGGACAATGACGAAATGATTATGGCAGTCTCCATGGGGATGGGCATTCACATCGGAGGGCTTCCCATGAGTAGCCCAGCGGGTATGACCGATGCCAATATGACCGGAAAGGGGATGATCTTTCAGAACATTTTCCAGATTCACCAGACGGCCCTGTTTCTTTTCAATCTTTATTTCTCCGTGATCATATACAGCGATACCTGCAGAATCATAGCCTCTGTATTCCAGACGACGAAGTCCGTCAATCAGAAAGTCAGAAGCATTCCCATTACCTACGTAGCCAACAATACCGCACATATGGTATTCCTCCTTATCAATTTGTCTATATTCTGAGTTTATATTCGATAAAAGTATCAGATTAATGGCTTTGCTGTCAAATCAGCTCATACTTATGGTTCATTATACCATAAGTATAAAATTTTTTAAATTACCATCCTTTTACCACAAAATGACCCAATCACCATGAACTATTTCTTTATTTCCATCAAAACAGAAAAAAGCGCCGGATATCCATCTGACGCCTTTGTCTATTTTATTTTACATCTGTCCTATCATGGATTCAATACCCTGGAGGTCATCGATTCCGGAAATGCCTGCCAATGCAGAGGCTGCTCCCAATGCAGCCAGAAGAATCAGGAAAATAACAGTCAGCACATAGGGGGCAAGGGCAATCAGAAAAGCCTTTCCCTTGTGGAAATTGTAATTTTCACTGATTGCTGCCACATCCAGATAGAAAGACCAGAGAAAAAGAACAAATCCCCCGATACCGCTCAGCGCCGTTACCCCTATCGCCTCAATAAAAGTAAAAACAACAGACAGGGATAAGGGAAGCGATGCAGCCATGAAACCGGCCGTAATCCCCCGGGCAGTGCCCATTCCGCCAAAGAGGCCGGAAATATAATCGGTCACTGCACTGTGAATCAGAAGCGCTGCTCCCATAAAAACCAAAAGGCCGAGAAACTGGAGGAGAAGCCCGGGCCCCTGCCGAAAAATGGAAAGGGAAATAACAAATACCACGAACAGCCAGAGCAGGAAGGCCTCTTTCAATTTTTCTTCATTCACAATGACAGAGAGGGCCTTCGAGGGCGCTGTCACCATATCATAAGCCAGATCCAGTAACTGATTCATAACGCCCTCCTTACTTCACCATCAGGGAATCGGACTGAAGCAGCGTTTTTGAAAAGGACTCTGCCAGCTTTGCCGCAAAAATATCAGCAAATCCCTTTGCCTCACCGGAAAGGATCCCTCTAAGGGACATACCGCCGCTGTAAGATTTGACAGGTATATTTTCCCCCTCAATACCACCGCTGGAGGCCGCATAGCTCAAGGCATCATAATAGTTGCCCATGGCATCAACCAGGCCCAGATCCTGTGCCTGCTTCCCGGTCATAATCCGGCCGTCGGCTATCGTTCTTACTTTTGCCTCATCCATTTTACGGCCATCTGCCACAGTCTGGACAAACTGATTATAAATATCATCCACCATGGACTGGACCATGGATCTTTCCTCTTCCGTCATGGGTCGATACATGGAAAGGATATCTTTATGGGCGCCGCTCTTTATCTTTTCATTTTTAACCCCCAGCTTGTCCATGAGGCCTTCGATATTGCTGTAATCCATATATACCCCGATACTTCCCGTAATGGTGGCCGGGGTGGCAAAAATATAATTTCCCTTGCTGGCAAGCCAGTAACCGGCAGAGGCGCACATATCCCCCATGGAAATCACAATGGGTTTCCCGCTGCTCCTGATTTTATCCATTTCCTCAGAAATCTCCTGGGTGGCTCCGGTAGAACCGCCGGGGCTGTTGATCCGTACAAGGATGGCTTTTGCCTGGGGATCCTGACGGGCCATTTTGAATTCTTTCATCAGCTGTTCGCTGGTCACATTTCCGCCGTTTGAAAAAAGGGCTTCTGTATCAGGTCCTCCATAAATAGGCCCATCGATACGAATCACTGCCACATACCCTTTTCCTTTTTCATTCACCGTGCCGGGCCTCCATAAATCGGATGTACCCGCTGCTATGGCAATTGCCAGAAGTATGACAAAAGCGGCAATCACCCAGTTTCTATGCTGCTTCATATATAAAATACCTCCTGTTTCGATTTAATAAAATTATAACACAACGATCGATCAGATAAACGGATTTATGCGGGCATCTGGAAATTGATATTTCCATTTTGCCCCCTGACAGGCTTTCCTGATATCGGTGACCATTCAGGCCCGCCACCTCTTTTACGGTCTTGCCATGCTGGATCCATATGGCGGGACAGGTTGGAAAAAGCCATTCCTCATTTACCGGCTGTGCGATGAAACATTTGCACTCAATTATTCCGCCTCCATCCCTTATGATGTGGATAAAAGCCGGTATATGTTCCGGGTCCCTGCTTGACTATCTTTACCGGGGCTCCGGCGCCTGCCCGGGAGGACTGATGGGGTCTCTCATTCATTTCAACACGGAGAGGCTGGGATTTGACATGACCGCCCTGTCCCTTGTCATATTTCTTAAACAACTGCGGAAGGAAAAGAAACATGATACCGCCGTCATCGGATTTCTTGCGTCCGCCTGCTGCCTGTATTTCCCTGGACCTGATTCTTTTATTATCCCCTCCATGATCATCATGCCTGCCATTCTTACCATTTTCCGTAATCCTATCGAAAAGGCAGGTGCTCCTCTCCCTGTTCATGGGTACTGCCTGCTATATGTTTCTGGTCCAATATATATTCAATAAAAAAAGAGCTGAACCGATTTCCGGTTACAGCTCTTTTACTTTGATATAAATAAATGCCGCCGCTGCCAGCTGGAGTATGGCTGAAGAAATAAAAACCAGTCCAAGGCTCCCCGTCCGGGAAGCAATGAGGCCTCCAAGAAGCGGTCCCAGGCAGTTCCCGATATTCATGGCCGCCGCATTGATGCCATAAGCGCTTCCTGCTTCTTCCGGATCCACTACTTTTGAAACTCCGCCGGTAATAGAGGTGACGCCGCCAATAGTAAAGAAGCCAAACCCAAACTGGGTCATCCCAAAAAGCAAAACCGATGGCGCCAGGAATTGCAGAAGGGAAAACAGTCCGGCTCCCGCAAAGGAGAGGACCATCACCTTTTTAAATCCCCATTTTTCTCCCCGTTTTCCCCAGAAAGGTCCGCCCAGTACACCGGCTATGCCGGACGCACCGCAGATCAGGCCTGAAAGAAGGGCTGCATGGTCTGAAGATCCCGTAAGCTCTATGACATGAAGGGAAATGAGAGGATTAATAATGAGCATGGCGCACTGATTGATAATGATCAGACCAATCAGCGTAAGAAATTTATTGTTTCCCGACAAACGGTGGAAGGACGTAATAATCCCTCCCTTATGCTTTTTATTTGTCTTTACTGCCGGCTCCTTTACCAGGAACAGGACCAGAAGAAATGCTCCTATATCACCAATTCCCGCGATGAGGAATGGAAGGCGGAGCCCGGCAAGGGAACCCAGAATTCCCCCCAGGAATGGTCCCAGCATAGTGCCGGCCGCCCGTCCGCCTACCAGCGTCCCGATGGCAGAACCAGCATGAATACCCGAAATTTCAGCGAGCAGTGCCTGGCTCACCGGATTGAAGCCGAAAGAGAATCCCTGAAAGAGGCGGGCTCCCAGAAGATGCAGAGGACTTTGGGCGAAGAAAGAAAGGAAATAGGAAATAGAAAGGCAGAGTGCTGAGCGGAGAATCATTTTCTTCATGCCCACCCTGTCTGCCAGGGCACCCCAGACCGGCATGATCAGGGCTCCCACGATGAACATGCCTGACACGACGACAGAGTTCCAGAGAGCCACATTCTCCCGATCTGCCCCAAGTTCCAGAAGAAACAGCGGCAGAAATGGGAAAACAAGAGTCGCCCCGCCGCCGATAAAGGCTGCTCCAATGGCTGACGCCCATATGGTCTGATGTATTTCTTTCTCTGTCAGCTTTCCATCATTCGTCATAGGACCTCCCAAAACACAAAAGGAGCACATTCAGTGCTCCTTTTTCATGGTGACCGGTATGGGATTCGAACCCATACTCTCTGCGCTGAGAACGCAGCGTCTTAACCGTTTGACTAACCGGCCATGTAATAAACATTATATAGGAAAAGTCTTTTAAATTCAAGTATCAAATTAAACCATAAAGAACGGATCCGAATGATTTCAGGCATAAGAAAACCCGCCATCAGGCGGGTTGGTGGGACTATCTGGGTTCGAACCGGAGACCTCTTCGATGTGAGCGAAGCGCTCTAACCAACTGAGCTATAGCCCCATAACGGAAACTATTATAGCACAACTGATCAGAATTGTTAAGTATCCTTATTTCGTTCGTTTAAGGTCCGGCTTACCATTAAAGTTTTCCCTGGGCTTCCAGTACCTTTTCCGCAGCTCCCATGATGGCGAGCTGAGCATGTTCAAAGGTAAGTCCTCCCTGGAAATACATGACATAGGGCGGGCGGACAGGACCGTCAGCAGACATTTCAATCGTGGAGCCCTGTACAAAAGTGCCGGCTGCCATAATGATGGGATCCACATATCCCGGCATGGGTCCCGGTACCGGAGTGGCATCGGAATCCACGGGGGACCAGTTCTGGATGGCTTCGGCAAAGCGGCACATATTTTCTTCAGAATCAAGAGTTACCGTGGTAATGAGATCTGTGCGGAGATGACCGGGCTCGGGAGAAGTTTTAAAGCCGATAAGGCTGAAAACGGCGGAGCAGAATTCGGCGCTCATCATGGCCTGCCGGGTCATGTGGGGAGCAAGGAAAAGTCCCTGGAAGAAAGGACGGTAAGAAGCTGCATAAGAGCCCATTTCTGCCCCAAGGCCCGGAGCCGTCCATACATAGGAGCAAAGATCGACAAGGTCTTTTCTGCCGCAGATATAAGCTCCTGTCGGGGCAAGTCCGCCGCCGGCATTTTTAATGAGGGATCCCGCTGTAATATCGGCACCCAGTTCGATGGGTTCTTCTTTATTCGTAAATTCGCCATAGCAGTTATCCACGAAGCAGATGGTATCCGGATTTTTTGCTTTGACGGTTTCAATGATTTTCTTAATATCCGAAGGGAAAAGGGAATCACGAAGCATGTAACCCCGGGAACGCTGGATTTCTACCAGCTTTGTATGTTCGTCTACAGCTGCTGCAATACCTTTCAGATCATAGGTATTTCCCTTGAGAGGAACTTCTTTATAATGAACTCCTTTGGATTTCAGGTTTCCCGGCGCATTTCCGGTAATACCGATGACGCTTTCCATGGTATCATAAGGCGCCCCCACGGCAGAAACCATAGTATCTCCCGGCTGGAGAAGCGCCAGAAGTACAGTGGCTAAAGCATGAGTGCCGGATACAAAATGGGGCCGTACGAGGGCAGCTTCCGCATGAAATACGTCACACCAGATGTCTTCCAGCATTTCCCTTCCCGGATCGCCATAGCCATAGCCATTGGAAGCGGCAAAGTGGTAGGCGGAAAGATGATGTTTGCGGAAAGCCTGAAGGACTTTCTCCGTATTGAAGAGGGAAATCTCTTCCATTTCATGAAAAACAGGCGCACAAAGAGCGAGCGCCTCTTTCTGTACCTGTTCGAGTTTCTTATTCATTTTAAATTAATCAGATCCTTTGAATGGTAGAAATAGCATGTTTATAAATGAGCTGGGAGCGGTTTTCGCTGACCAGAAGAACCGTAAAGCTGTCGAAGGATTTTACCTTGCCTTTAAGCTGGACGCCGTTCATCAGAAAAATCGCAACCGGAACATTTTCCTTTCGCGCTTCATTTAAAAACGTGTCCTGCAGATTCATTTTACCTTCCATCTTTTTCTTCTCCTCTGAAATATGAAATGACATAGGCTTTAATTTCCCTGTACCATATGTCTTTCGCCGATGGGCCCTGTTCCACCCAGTGAATATATGGCATTCGTCTATACCAGGTCAGCTGCCTCTTGGCAAAGTGCCGGGTATTTTTCCGGATCAGCGCTTCCCCTTCCTCTAAGGTACGCTCCCCTTTCACTACGGGAATCATTTCCTTGTATCCGATTCCTTTCAGCGACTGGGCTGATTCAGAAATTCCGGAAGCCAGAATGGATTCGACTTCCTTCAAGAGTCCTGCTTCTATCATGAGATGGACTCGTTTATTTATTTTATCATATAAAACGCTCCTGTCCATAGCAATTCCTAAAACAGGTCCGTCATATATGAGGGAATTTGATTTATTTGCTTCTTTTTTCCCCTCTCCCGCTTCTAAAAGTTCCAGTTTACGCATCATGCGCTGGGGATCGGGAGGAATATCGGTTTCTCCAAAGTCACGGAGTGCAGCGATCAGAGCTTCTTTTCCTTTTTCTTCGAGCAGCGCTTCCCACCGGCTTCGGCCTTTTACTTTGGGAAGGAAAGAATATCCTTCCAGAAGCCCCTGAATGTAAAGACCGGTCCCCCCGCAGACGATGGGAATGCGGCCGGCTTCATTTTCTTCATGGATGATCTTCGCTGCCTTTTCCTGAAAGTCCGCCGCTGAATAAGGTTCATCCGGTTCCAGTTCATCCACCAGGAAATGAGGAATGCCTTTTGCTTCTTCCTTCGTTACCTTGGCCGTACCGATGTCCATATGCTTATAAATCTGGAAGGCATCTCCGGAAATAATGGATGACCCAAGTTCTCCCGCAAGGTAGACGGCAAGCTCCGTTTTGCCTGATGCAGTAGGTCCCAGTATGGTTATCAGTTTATCTTTCTTCATACGTCGATGACTCCATAGGCGGTTGTCTGCCCTTTTCGGGCATGGATGGAACTGAAAATGCCGGAAGAAAAAAGGATGGAAAAAGGTCTTTCTTTTACTATAATTCTTTTTCCGGCAATATGCAAAGCCATCCTGATAATTTCTCCATCCAGCCGGTCATAGCAGGCAGCATTCCGGAACCCTTCCATATGATTTTCTTTCCTTTTGACCGGTGCCCGAAACATGGTATCGAAATATATCACATCAAAACTTTTCGGTTCCGCATGCCGGAGAAAATCCTTGAAATCTTCATGAAGGAGAGTGATTCGATGAAGGGAAGAAACAAGTTCTTCCTCTTTGGAATCTGCAAAACCGGAAATGGCAGCTCTCCCTATTTCATAAAGAGGTGTACTTTTCTCAAGAGAGGTCACATTTCCTCTTTCTCCCAGGAACCAGCTCATGGTCATGGAATCTCCCCCCTGGCCAAATGTGGCGTCAAGGACAGATACATGGCCTTCCGGAAGAAGGCTGCAGAGGCGGTCCTGATTTCCCCTTTTCATCTGCTCTATCCGAAGGACCGAAGTGCCCAGATGAAAGCGGTATTCCTCTCCGCCGGACCAGTAATAAGGCAGTTTTTTCCCATAAACCAGAAACCCTTCCATCCCATACTTTTGAGCCATATCAGAAAGCATATTTTCTCTCTGAAAGTAAGGAAGATGGAGTGTTTCTGCCCGTTCCAGCGCCTCTGCTTTGATAGCCGGCCTGCATTTGCGGATTGTCGTAATTCCCGTATTCATGGGCGCTTGAAAAGCCTTCCCAGTTCATCAGGCGTAAACTTCACAATGGTCGGTCGGCCATGGGGGCAGACAAAGGGGCGTGTCGTATGGAAGAGGTCCACAATCAGTTCCTTCATCTGACGGATATTGAGGGGATCCCCCCTTTTGATCGCTCCCCGGCAGGCGGCATAGGCCATCATGCGATGGCGAAGGGTTTCCGGAGAGGGCATATCGGCTTCATGAAAGGCTTTGCGGAGTTCGTTCACTACCCTTTCCATTTCCGATTCCGAAAGATCTTCAGGAGCCCCTGTGATGCGAATGACATCCGGCCCCGCCTGTTCGAAAGTTATACCCAGTCTCTCAATATCCATCCTGTGTTCATCAAGAAGCGGGATATCTTCACTATCCACATGGATCAGATAAGGCACCAGGATTTCCTGTACCGGGATTCCTTCAGCCCGGGAAGCCAGACGGTCATAACGGACCCGTTCATGGGCCGCATGCTGATCGATAATCAGCAAATCTTTGCCATGCTGGCAGAGAATAAAACAGTCAGAAACCTGTCCCAGTGGTATCACCGGCGCTGATTCTTCTTTGATTTCAAAGAGAGGTACTGTTTCCGGGGCAGTCGGCACCATTTTCGCCTCTTCCGGAGTTTTTGAAGGGAAGAAAGACTGATTGGAAAAAATTTCTTTCCTGCTGAGTTCAGGCGTAAAGGAAGTTTCCGATGAATGAGACTTTTCTCCCATAGGGATAGGAGGCCGATTGGGAGGAGGATTATATCCGGTCCGGGGCTCTCCCCAGGAAGCGGCCGGTTTATTGAAAAGGCCGATGTCCGGTTTACCGACGGGATGATCTTCCACACGGATATCTCCCGGCTTGAAATTCCCCCCATGAACGATTTCATGGCCCGGATCCCGAATCATTTCTCTTGCAATGCTGTCGGCCGCAGTCTGGGAAGTCAGAGTCCCAAGCACCGCATGATAAACAAGCCGGAAAAGTCCCTGTTCATCGGAAAACTTGATTTCCCTTTTCTGCGGGTGCACATTGACGTCAATACTTTCCGGGGGCACCTGGAATGAAAGGACCATCAAAGGATAGCCATTCTTCGGCAGGAGGGAATGATACGCATTGTCCACCGCTTTGGAAACTACTGCGCTTTCCACGACTCTGCGGTTAATAATGATTGTCTGATACTGGCGGCTGCTCTTTAAGAGCGAAGGTTTGGAAATCATCCCTTCCAGAGAAACATTTTCTCCTTCTTCACTGACCGGGAGCATTTCACCGGCCGTTTTCGTGCCATACAGGGCAGAAACCGCATCCATAAGGCGTCCGTTTCCTGCCGTTTCAATCACGGTACGGCCATTATTGATAAGGCGGAAAGCGATATCCGGATTGGCAAGAGCCAGTTTCCCCACCATCGTATTGATCCGGGAAGATTCCGTCCTTTCCGATTTCAGGAATTTTTTTCTCGCGGGCACGTTATAGAAAAGTTCCCGCACTTCTACGGTCGTCCCCGCCGGAGTGCCGCAGGGTTTTATTTCCCTGACTTCTCCACCTTCCATTTCAAGAACAGTCCCCTCTATATCCTCGGGTCTTCGGGTCGTAATGGAAGAACGGGAAACAGACATGATACTCGGCAGTGCTTCTCCGCGGAAGCCAAGAGACGCGATATGATAAATGTTATCCACGCTGGAAATTTTGCTCGTCGCATGGCGGATGACTGAGAGTTTTGCATCCTCTTCGCTCATGCCGCAGCCATCATCAGTGACACGGATATAGGTCATGCCGCCGTCCGCAATTTCCACTTCGATTTCATGAGCTCCGGCATCTACTGCATTTTCCACTAGCTCTTTTACCGCATTCACCGGACGTTCAACGACTTCACCGGCCGCAATCTGGTTTGCCGTCACTTCATCAAGAACATGAATCAGTGCCATTACCGGCCCTCCTTTGCCGCCTTGCTGAGGCGGAATAATATTTCCATGGCCTCAATGGGAGTCTTGCTCATGACATCCAAATCAGCCAGTTCATCAATAATGGGAGATGTAAATAAATCAAGTGCTGCCGGGCCTTCCTGCTTTTTGGCCGGAGAAGGAGAAATTCTCCCGTCTTCTTCCTCCAGCCCATGGAGGATATCATCGGCCCTCTTCAGGAGCGATTCCGGAAGGCCTGCGAGCCTTGCCACGTGAATCCCGTAACTCCTGTCCGCACAGCCAGGAACGATCCGGCGAAGGAAGGTGATATCCTTTCCCCGTTCTTTGACAGTAACCGTGTAATTCCTGATATGACTGCTCTCTTCCGCCATATCCGAAAGTTCATGATAATGGGTGGCAAAGAGAGTATATCCATGAATTTTTTTATCAATATATTCTACCACGGCCCTTGCGATGCTCATTCCATCATAGGTACTGGTTCCCCGCCCGATTTCGTCAAGCAGGATGAGGCTGTTCTTCGTAGCATTTCTAAGGATGTAGGAAACTTCCTGCATTTCCACCATGAAAGTACTCTGACCGGTAGAAATATCATCACTGGCCCCGACCCTTGTAAATATACGGTCCACCGGAGCCAGAACGGCACTCCTTGCGGGGATGAAAGATCCGATCTGGGCCATAATGGTCAGAACGGCCACCTGGCGCATATAAGTGGATTTGCCGGCCATATTGGGTCCGGTAATGACGAGGATTTCCTGATCCCGGTGGTTCAGTTCCGTGTCATTGGGCACGAACATTTCATGTTTCAGTGCATGTTCCACCATGGGATGGCGGCCGTCCTTAATGGAAATATGACCTTCTTTGAGACTCGTAATCTGTGGTCTCGTATACCGGTCTTTGAGAGCAGCCCTGGAAAGGCTTGCCAGGCAGTCCAGCTGGGCGAGAGCCCTGGCGGTTTTCTGCATATCCGGAATTTCCGGGCGGATTTCCGCCTTCACGGCCTGATAAATTTTAAGTTCCAGCTCTTCCGTCTTTTCTTTGGCCGTCAGTGCCTTTGCCTCAAAATCTTTCAGTTCCGGCGTAATATAGCGCTCCGCATTGACCAGGGTCTGTTTTCTCATGTAATAGGGGGGAATCGGAATCTTGTTGGCATTGGAAATTTCAAAATAATATCCAAAGACGCTGTTGAAACCGATTTTGAGCTTGATCCCGGTCTTTTCTTTTTCTCTTTCCTCCAGTTCCGCAATGAATTTCTGGCTGTTTTCCGAAAGAGCGCGAACTTCATCAAGTTCTGCCGAGTACCCTTCCCTGATATACTTGCCATCCTTTATATTTCCTGTCCCGTTTTCGTTCATGGACCGGTCAAGCAGGTCATACACAGGGCCGTGGATTCCAAGCTGGGTATTCAGCTTCTTAAGGATCACCGAACCGGCGCCGGAGAGCAGGTTCTTGATCTGGGGAATCATTTTGAGGCTTGCTTTTAAAGCAAGCAGATCTTTCGGAGAAGTGGAATTGGCCTCGATACGGCCCAGGATTCGTTCAAAGTCAAACACCTGGGACAGCATATCTTCCAGATTGGTCAGTTCCGTCACATGGCCGGTCAGTTCTTCGATACCATCCTGGCGAAGGGTAATGCGGTTCACGTCAGTGAGCGGTCTTTCCAGCCAGCGGCGGAGAAGCCTGGCTCCCATGGCGGTATGGGTATAATCCAGAAGTTCCAGGAGTGTCCCTTTTCGGCCGCCGTCCCTCATATTTCTTGTAATTTCCAGATTCCGGAGGGATTCCTCTGACAAAATCAGGGTATGATCTTCCCGAATGGGTGAAATGGAGTGGAATTCAACCACATCCGTCTTCATCACATCCTTGAGATACCCTCCCAGACGGCGGAAAACAAGCTTTATATTTTCATTTTCAATTTCATCGCAGACAGGAGGCAGGGGACCTTCTTCCTCACCGGCAGCCCTGGAAATAAGGCATGCTCCAAGCCGGGCAGCGCAGAAGCTGGTCAGTTTGCCATATAAATCATCGGAAACGGCACAGACGGCTTCGGCAGGAGAATAGACGGAAAGCATATCGAAAAAATCATCCTGCTCTTTCCTGCGGTCCCAGACACCCCACCAGCATTCACCGGTGGAAATATCGGCCAGCACGGCATCGATTTCCTTTTCTGCTTCCATCATATAAATGAGGTAATTATTTGATTTGTCAGCAATGGAATTCTCAAAAAGGATCGTCCCCGGTGTGATGACACGAATGACGTCCCGCTTGACAAGGCCCTTTGCCTTTTTCGGATCTTCCAGCTGTTCACAGATGGCCACTTTGTAGCCTTTCTGAATGAGACGGTAAATGTAAATCTCCGCCGCCCTGAAAGGCACGCCGCACATGGGCACCCTTCCTTCGGGGCCGGCATTTTTTCCGGTCAGAGTCAGTTCCAGTTCATGGGAAGCCGTCACCGCATCATCATAAAAAAGTTCATAAAAATCGCCGAGACGATAAAAGAGGAGACAATCGCTGTATTCGTCTTTTACCTTTTTGTATTGTTCCATTAAAGGCGTTTTTGCCATGGTATCACCCCTGCTGTACTCCCATCGGCCTTCTGAATCAAATCGTCAATTTCGGATATCAAGATTACACAAGTTCACCTTTCAGCACCCAGGTCTGGCCGACATTGACTCTGGCAGCCACCGTATCGCCCACCTGAATTCCATCTTTATAGGGAAAAAGAATCATTTTATTGGAAGAAGTCCTGCCATACCAGATGTTTTCATCCTGTTTCGATGGGCCTTCCACAATGATTTCATGGATTTTCCCTTCCATAGCCTTATTGAGTTCAAGAGAAATCACATTTTCCGTATCCATCAGTTCCTGCAGACGGCGATGTTTCGTGGCATCATCAATCTGGTCTTCCATGCGGGCCGCCGGAGTCCCTGTTCTGGGGGAATAGATAAAGGTATAGGCAGAGTCAAAACGAACCTCTTTGAGAAGATTCAGTGTTTCCTGATGCATTTCTTCCGTTTCTCCCGGGAAACCGGTAATGAGGTCCGTCGTCACCGCAATATCCGGCATCTTTTCACGGACATAGGCAAGGAGCTCCCTGAAGTGTTCAATGGTATATCCACGATTCATCCGTTTCAGCATTTCATTGGACCCATGCTGTACGGGAAGATGCATATGACGGACCACTTTGGGCGATGCCGCCATGGCATCCACCATATCAAAAGTCATATCCCGCGGGTGAGAGGTCATGTAGCGGACCCGCTCAATCCCGTCAATTTCATCGATGGCGCGGATGAGATCTGCGAAATTCGTCCCGTTTCTGAAATCAAGCCCATAGGAATTGACATTCTGCCCAAGAAGGGTGATTTCCTTGTACCCTTCGACAGCAAGGCCTTTGATTTCTTTGCAGATATCATCGATGGTGCGGCTGATTTCCCTTCCCCGTACATAGGGAACGATGCAGTAGGTGCAGAATTTATTGCAACCCTGCATAATCGGGATCCAGGCGAAAATCTTCGACTTTCTGACGGCCCGGAGTTCACTGTAATCGCTGACGCTGTGAGGATTTCTTTCCGTCTTGACCACATGGCCGCCCCGGGCATTTTCTCTGGAAATAATGTCCTTCAAATCGTGGATATGATAGGGCCCGATGACGAAATCAATGACCGGCATCCGGTCAATGAGCTTTCCCTTGTTTTCCTGCGCCATACAGCCGGCAATGCCGAGCAGCATATGGGGATTCTTATCCTTCAGTTTTTTGATTTCGCCGATTTTGCCATATACCTTTTCTTCTGCATTCTGCCGGACGCTGCAGGTATTCATAATGACGATATCCGCATCTTCCAGTCTTGCTGCCGGTTCATAGCCTATTTCTTCCAGCTGCCCGTTGATTCGTTCCGTATCCGATTCATTCATCTGACATCCATATGTCAGAGTAAAATATTTTTTCCCGTTGAGCCGTTCTGTTTCCACGACTGACCTCCCGAATTCAGATTGTAATTTTAAAGTTGTCTTTTAATTATATCATTTTTTACCAAATCTTTGGAAATCGTTTTTCTTCAGGAAAATCAGCTGCGCCACGAAAAAAGCCTGCCTTTTCAGCAGGCTTTTTTTTATTTTTCCAGTTTTTTGAAAAGGCTGGCCATTTCCAGGGCGTCCATGGCACATTCGAACCCTTTGTTGCCCGATTTCAGCCCTGCGCGATTGATCGCCTGTTCAATGGTATCCGTAGTGAGGACTCCATAGAGAACCGGGATTCCGCTGGAAAGGGAGGCCATGGCCACTCCCTTTGTCACTTCGGTGGCCACATGTTCGTAATGGTCTGTCTCTCCACGGATGACGGCTCCCAGGCAGATGACCGCATCATATCGCCCGCTTTCTGCCATTTTCTTTGCAGCCAGGGGAATTTCAAAAGCCCCCGGCACCCAGGCCAGATCCACTTGATCCATATCCACGCCATGACGGGTCAGACCGTCCACGGCACCGTCAATCAGTTTGGAGACGATGACTTCATTGAAACGGGAAGCAATGATACCTACCCTGATATCGCTTTCATTAAATTTTCCGGAAATAATATTCATAATCTTTCTCCTTTTTACTTTCTATTTACGGAAGTTCATGCTTCCGGTTCTTCCACATCTTTGTCAAGTTTGAGCAAATGACCCATTTTTTCCTGTTTTGTCTTCAGGTAAAACCGGTCTTCTTTTGTTGGCGCCACTTCAATGGGCACCCTTTCCGTGATGGTAATGCCATATTCTTTCACATCATCCAGTTTCTGGGGATTGTTGGTCAAAAGGCGGATATGGCTGGCTCCCAGAAGGTGAAGGATTTGGGCTCCTGTCATATATTCCCGAAGGTCGGCGGCAAAACCGAGTTTCAGATTGGCTTCCACCGTGTCATAGCCTTCATCCTGCAGCGCATAGGCCCGGATTTTGTTGATAAGCCCGATTCCCCTTCCTTCCTGACGGAGATAAACAAGGATGCCTCTCCCCTCTTTTGCAATCTGGCGGAGAGCGGCCGAAAGCTGCTGTCCGCAGTCACAGCGAAGAGAGCCGAAACAGTCGCCTGTCAGGCATTCAGAATGAATGCGGCAGAGTACCGGGGCCCCATCGGAAAAATCTCCCATAGTCAGGGCCACATGATGTTCCCCGTTCACCAGATTGACAAAGCCATGAATGCGGAAATGACCATATTTCGTAGGAAGGTCGGCTTCTGTCACTTCTTCCACCAGTTTTTCATGCTTTTTTCTGTATTCGATAAGTTCCCGGATATTGCCGATTTTCATGCCTTTGGCTCTGGCCAGTCTGAAAAGGTCTCCTCTTCTGGCCATGGTACCGTCATCATTCATGATTTCGCAGCACAGGCCTGCCGGCTTGAGGCCTGCCAGGCGGGCCAGATCCACAGTAGCCTCTGTATGGCCCTGCCGTTCCAGGACACCCCACCTTCTTGCTTTCAGCGGGAAAAGATGACCGGGTTTCCTGAAATCCTCCGGTTTTGCCCCATCTTTGATGGCCTCAAGGGCCGTCATGGAACGGGCCGCTGCCGATACGCCGGTACCGGAATCTTTATAATCAATGGATTCCAGAAAAGCAGTCTGATGGTTATCGGTATTGTGATTGATCATGGGACGGAGCCGCAGGGAAGTTACAATTTCCTCCGCCATGGGCATGCAGATGACCCCTTTTGCCTCCGACGCCATCAGATTGACGTTATGGGGAGTCGCAAATTCAGCGGCGCAGATATAGTCCCCTTCATTTTCCCGGGATTCCGCATCCTGCATGATGACTACATGACCTTTTTTTATTTCATCTATGATTTCTTCTATACTGTCAAACTTATACTCCATAGTGTCCTCCCTGCCCCAAAGTTTCAAGCATACTCATGGTCAGGTTTCCGGTTTCTGCCGGCTTCATGAGCTGCTCTACATATTTTCCAAGATAATCGCACTCGATATTGACAATTTCCCCCGGCTTTTTCGTTAATAATGTTGTTGTAAGACCGGTATGGGGAATAAGGGCGATGGAAAATGAATCTTTATCTCTTTCCGCCACAGTGAGACTGATGCCATCCACTGCAACGGATCCTTTTTCAATGATATAACGCATCCACTTACGGTCTGTGGAAATCCTGATGGAGACGGAATTTTCTACTTTTTCCATGGAAATAATCTTTCCCGTGCCGTCCACATGCCCCAGCATGATGTGCCCGCCCAGACGATCCCCCAGACGCAGGGCCCTTTCCAGATTGACAGGGCTGCCGGGTCTGAAAAGTGAAAAAGCTGTCCTTCTCATGGTTTCTGGAGTCGCATCGGCATCAAAAGTATCTTTTGTCAGGGCCGTCACGGTAAGACAGGTCCCGTTTACGGCGATGCTGTCGCCAATTTTTGTTCCTTCCAGGACTTTATGACACCGGATGGTCAGCCTTTCCGAGTGGCTTTGTTTATGGATTCCGGCAATGGTTCCCGTTTCCTCTACAATTCCGGTAAACATTTTATGATTCCTTCACTTCCATAAAATCCACGTCCCGCTTCTTTTCAATTTCTTTTTCCAATTTCTCAATACGCTGCTCTGCCCGGTCTTTTTCACCATGATCCACATAAGCTTCGATGACCAGGTCCCGGCCGGAGCGTTCCGTGGAAATATCCCGGAGTCTTACGGCATCTTTTACAGCGGATGCCCCGATGCCCCCGATGAGTCCCGGAGCGCCTGCCCCTCCGATAACCATGGGAGCCATATAAAGGCGTACTTTATCCACGATTCCTGCTTCAAAAGCAGAAGCGGCAAGAGTAGAGCCGCCTTCGAGAAGGATACCGTCAATCCCTTTCAATGCCAGACCTGTCATGGCAGCCTCCAAATCCACCTGGCCTTCTTTTTCGCCATCCGTCATGATGATGTCCACGCCCAGTGCAGAAAGAGCTTTTCTCTTCTTCTCATCTGACTGACTGGTCGTAATTACGATGGCCTGCCCCGGTTCATTAAATACTTTGGCTTCCAGGGGAGCTGACAATTTCCCGTCTACAATGATGCGGACAGGGTCCTCCATCCCTTCCGATCTGGCAGTCAGCATGGGGTCATCAGAAATAACCGTCCCGGCTCCTGCCATAATGCCTTTATAACAGCCTCTTAAGAGATGGACTTCCTCCCTGGAATCTTCTGAAGAAATCCATTTGGAGTCACCGGTGTGACAGGCTGTCTTGCCGTCAAGGGACATGGCCGCCTTGTATAGGATAAAAGGCTTGTGTTGAGAAATATATTTTATAAATACCTCATTCAGTTTTCTGGCCTCTTTTTCCATAATTCCCAGGGTTACGAATATTCCGGCATCCTTAAGTTTACGGATTCCTTTGCCCGCCACCAGGGGATTCGGATCCACCATGGCTGTCACTACCCGGTCAATGCCTTTCCTGATAATAAGGTCTGCACAGGGCGGGGTTTTACCATAATGGGAACAGGGTTCAAGGCTCACATAAAGGGTAGCCCCTTCCGGATCTTCACTGCAGTTTTTAAATGCATTCACTTCCGCATGAGAATCGCCATACTGTTCATGCCAGCCTTCACCGATAATCCTGTCATCTTTGACAATGACCGCTCCCACCAGGGGATTCGGTCTGGTATGCCCCATTCCGCGAAGTGCCAGCTCCAGGGCCCGGGCCATATATTTTCTATCATCATCAATACGCAAAAAATCCACCTTCCTTTCGTTCAGGGAGGTGGATATAAATTCATTTCCACTCTTCTTTCATCCGGACTGTACCGTCGGCTCCGGAATCACACCGGACCTGCCATAAAGGCTCGTGGGCTATAACCACCGGTGGGGACTTTCACCCCGCCCTGAAGAGATTGAATTCTTTTTTCATTATAACAAACGCTCATGGAAACGCAAGCTGATTTTGCAAAATTCTTATCATCCAAAGTCAGCACAGGATTTCATTCACCGCTGTCTCAATATCCTTTCCAATATCCTCAATGGCCCGGAGTTTTCCATTCTCCGCACAGGCAATCCTGGTCCATTGGAAAGTTTTGACTAATTCCTGATAAGCATCATGACATTTCCGGAGGTAATCCAGATGCTGCTCATGAATATCCATGGAGCCTCCCTTTTCTGCCCTCTCCCGGACAAGCCGTTCCGATATTTCCAAAGGAATATCAAGAAGAATCACAAGGTCCGGCCGGGGAAGTTCCAGTTCGCCGTATTCTGTTTTTTCCAGCCAGGAGAGAAATCGTTTCCGGCTGTCTTCATTCTCATACTTTGTCATCTGGTGCACCATATTGCTGGTGGTATACCGGTCCGCGATGATGATGCCGCCATTCTCGTAAAAAGATTTCCATTGGGTACGGTAGGAAGCAAAGCGGTCTACCGCATAGAAAAGTGAAGCCGCATAAGGGTTGACATCCTCCGGATTCTTTCCAAAATCACCATGAAGGTACATTTTGACAAGGGACGAGGAAGGGCTTTCGTAATTGGGGAAGGAAATATGGATGACCTTTTTCCCTGCATCTTTCAGTTTCCGCTCCAGAAGCTTTGCCTGGGTCTCTTTTCCGCTTCCGTCGATGCCTTCCAGCACAATGAGCTTTCCTTTCATGATTTCTCCCTTCTTCCACAAAAAAGGCAGCTTCCTTCGAAACTGCCTCTTCTTTTATCCTTTTCTTTTCGGATTGAACGCATTCATGGCATGGTCCACGCCATCCTTCAACGCTGCTTCGACAGAGTCTGCAGTATGAAGCTTTGCTTCTTCAATTTTTTCTATATCTTCCCCATAGGGACGGGAAAGCACATGGTCCACCACCGTATGACCGTCCTTCGGATGCCCCACGCCGATGCGGAAACGATTGAAATTTTCGCTGCCCAGATGGGCAATGAGGGATTTCATCCCGTTATGGCCGCCGGCAGAGCCTTTCTTCCGGATCCTGGTTTTGCCCGGAGGCAGATCCAGATCATCACAGATGATGTAAATATCGTCAAGTCCGACTTTGTAGTATTTGGAAATAGCCCCCACCGCTTCACCGCTGTTATTCATATAGGTCATGGGCTTTACCAGAAGCACTTTTTCCCCATTATAAATAACCTGGGCGATTTCCGCCTTCATGTCACTTTTCCAGTTCGTCACATTCCAGCGGCGGGCCAGCTCGTCAATGACGTCAAAGCCCATATTGTGACGGGTATGTTCATATTCTTTTCCCGGGTTTCCGAGACCTGCAATGATTTTCATTATTTATCAAAAAGCTGGCTTACGGAAGCGTCATGGAAAATGCGGAGAATGGCTTCGCCGAGAAGCGGAGCGATGGAAAGAACAGTGAGCTTGTCCTGCATCTTGTCTTTGGAAATCGGCAGGGAGTTTGTCACGATCAGTTCTTTCAGGTTGGAATTTTTGATTCTTTCAGTTGCCGGATCCGTCAGTACCGGATGGCATACAGCCGCATAAACACCTTTAGCGCCATATGCAGCAAGCGCTTTAGCCCCTTCACAGAGGGATCCTGCGGTATCTACGATATCATCGACGATGAAGCAGTTTCTGCCTTTTACGTCACCAATGATATTCATAACTTTGGCAACACCCGGTTCCGGACGGCGTTTTTCAATGATGGCAATCGGTGCGCCAACACGATCAGCCAGGTCTCTGGCTCTCGTTACGCCGCCGAGGTCAGGGGAAACGATGGTCAGGTTATCCAAGTTCTTGGATTTTACATAATCAGCCAGGAGAGATGCGCTCATCAGATGATCTACAGGAACATTGAAGAAGCCCTGAATCTGGCCTGCATGAAGGTCCATGGTGACGACTCTGGTTACACCGGCTGCAGACATCAGGTCAGCTACCAGTTTGGCACTGATCGGTTCACGACCTCTCGTCTTGCGATCCTGACGGGCATATCCATAGTAAGGAACGACAACGGTAATATGACGGGCAGAAGCTCTCTTCAGGGCATCTACCATGATGAGCATTTCCATCAGGTTATCATTAACCGGCGCGCCGGTAGACTGGATAATGAAGCAGTCGTTTCCGCGAACGCTTTCATTGATCATGACCTGAATTTCGCCATTATTGAAACGTCCGCACAGGGACTTGCCAAGGGGAACACCGATATAATCGGAAATTTCCTTCGCCAGAGCCGGATTTGCGGTTCCCGTAAAAATCTTCAGTCTTGAAGTGTCTTCCATGTCCATTTTGCTGCCTCTCCCTTTTCTTTCAAATGTTGAAAGTCATGAAATATTCTCCCTGGAATAGCGGAAATACCTTGAAACTCCAGTCCACTACTTCATATTTTTATTATATAACAGGTTCAGTATAAAATAACAGTGCTAAAATCAAGAAAATATCCAATGCAGCTCATTTCAGTCTTTATAAGTATCTTCCTTGACCCAGCCCTTGATATTGGTCTGTCTTGCACGGGCCACGGAAAGCGCTTCTGCCGGGACATCTTTGGTAATTGTGGAACCGGCAGCGGTAAAGGCCCTTTCCCCAATATGGACCGGAGCGACCAGATTCGTATTGCAGCCGATAAAGGCATGATCATCGACGGTGCAGCGATGTTTATTCTTCCCGTCAAAATTAACGGTTACCGTGCCGCAGCCGAAATTAACGTTTTTACCAAGGTCTGAATCCCCGCAGTAAATGAGGTGCGGAAGTTTCGTGCCATCGCCGACAGTGGAATTCTTGACTTCCACGAAATTGCCAATCTTGATTTGATCATGGAGCACCGTATCCGGGCGGAGATGAACAAAAGGCCCGATTTCATCGAAGCTGCCGATCGTGCATTCATGGGCATAGACACGATTGAGGCGGGTCTCATCTCCTACGGTCACATTGGCAAGCTGTGTATCGGGGCCAATTTCGCAGCCTTTTCCGACCATCGTGTGCCCCTGGAGAATAGTCCCGGGGAAAAGGATCGTATCCTGACCAACCACTACATCCTGCTCCACATATGTATTTTCAGGATTGATGATGCTGACGCCTTGTGCCATCAGTTCTTCTGCCTTGCGAAGACGGAGAATCCGGTCAGCGGCAGCCAGCTGGATTCTGGAATTGACGCCCATAGTTTCATCAGCGTCTTTTGCCGCTACAGGGATAACTTTGAGACCATCTTTGATCATAATTTCAAAGACATCTGTCAGATAATATTCACCCTGGGCATTTTTATTATCGATTCTTTTCAGTGCATCCAGAAGAGGGCCCACCTTGAATACATAGGTACCTGTATTGATTTCATGGACTGCCAGCTGCTCCGGCGTGCCATCCTTCTGTTCCACAATGGAAGTCATATTTCCATTTTCATCCCGAAGGACACGGCCATAACCGAAAGGATTATCAAGAATAGCGGTCAGCACGGTGGCAGCCGCATCGTTTTCCTGACATACCCGGGATAATTCTGCCAGTGTTTCTGCCCGGAGCAATGGAGTATCCCCACAGATAACGAGGACGTAACCTTCCCGGTCCTTTTCAAATTCCGGCACTGCCTGGATGACTGCATGACCGGTGCCAAGC
The DNA here is from genome assembly GCA_002471975.1 of Dialister sp. UBA7295. Lineage (GTDB taxonomy): Bacteria > Bacillota > Negativicutes > Veillonellales > Dialisteraceae > Dialister. The sequence goes on from DKQZ01000059.1 coordinate 27,445, forward strand.
TGTTCCTGCTGGTGAACAAAAGAAACCTCTTTTCCTTCCAGTTCCCGGCGAACCAGTTCCTCTTTAAATCCCGTAATGACTACGCACTTTTTGAATTCTGCCTGACGAACCACCCGGATGACCTGCTCCACCATAGGCACGCCGCACACCCGATGCAGCACCTTCGGGAATTGGGATTTCATTCTGGTACCCTGTCCGGCTGCCAGAATGACTGCTGTTAATTCGGACATAATTCCTCCTGTTGCTTTCAAATAAAAGATATATCATGAGTACATTTATTGTTTTTATAAATCCCATAGCCTTTATTGTAGCAAATCAAATCTGTTCAGGCAAGGATTCCCGAAGCATCCCGCTGCCTGCATAACAAAAAGCAGGACTCCACGAATTGGAATCCTGCCATGATTTATCGGACAAGATATACAGTTACCCTGGTTTTTGTTCCCCATTGATAGGCCTGGTCATACGTATCCACACCCACATCAATGATATTCCCGTGAATGGCGCCGCCTATATCATCGCAGACAGCATACCCGTAACCTTCTATAAAAACGATGCTTCCCAGTGGAATGACTTCAGGATCCACTGCCGCATGGCCTTTTCCTGCATAACCGCCCAGAGCCGTCCTGCCTTCGCCGCCTCCATCATTGGGCGTATAGGCCGTGGATCGCATATGGAACATCTTTTTATAGCTTCCGGAAAAGACAGGCATGTTTTCCAGACGGTCCCAGACGTCGTCATCGGCGATACCGGTTTCTTCCAGTTCCTGCTCTTCCTGAAAACGACGAACCGCATCCTCCGTGCCTTCTCCGTAAACGCCATCCACAGTGCCGGGATCATAGCCATGAAGAAGAAGGCGATTCTGGAGACGGATGACCTTTTTACCCGAAGCTCCCCTGGAAAGGGTTGAATTGCCGGATTGGGATACATAGACAGAGGTGATATGTCCCAGTGTATCCTCATCAACCATTCCCGTAGAAGGTAAACCTTCATCACTCTGAAACCCCTTTACAGCAGAGGCCGTATCCCCGCCGTAGATTCCATCTGCCGGTCCATCCAGATAGCCCAGTTTCTTTAATTTTTTCTGGAGCGAAGAAACTTCTTTTCCCCTGTCCCCGATACCAAAAACGAAATGCCCATCATCTTCAGGTCCAGGTTCGCCCTCCTCTTCGGCGGAAGCGGGAATCCTTTTCATTTCAGTCAGAGCGGCATAGGTCATTTCATCAATAGCGCCCGAAACAGGAATCTTCTTTTCCTTCTGAAACGACCTGACTGCTTTTGTGGTATCCTGTCCATAAACGCCGTCAATATCCCCTTTCAGAAAACCGGCAGCCGCCAGTCTTTCCTGCATGTCGGTAATCACGGTGCCGCGATTTCCCTCTGCATAAACGACGCCGCCTCCGGGCCTGTAACCTTTACCTGCCGCTTTTTTGACCGCTTTCCTTGTGGTATCATCGGCTTTCCCGGTGACCGGCAATCCTTTGGCTTTTTGAAATAAAGCCACCGCTTCTTTTGTGGTTGAGCCAAAATCCCCATCCACAGTCCGGGCAAGATAACCGGCCGCTACCAGATCGTTCTGAAGGTCCGTGACTTCGCTGCCATTCATACCGATGCTGAGAGTCTGTGCAGAAACGTTCATGGAAGCCGCCAGCCAGAGCAGAGCGGCGCATCCCCATGTACACGCAGTGCGCATAAAAATCACCTCCGTAGACTCCTGTATTTTACCATTTTTTATCAATTTTGTAAAAGAAAGTAAAAAACCACCCTGTTTATCATCAAAATCGGTCTTATTTAACTCTTTCCTTGATAATTTGAAATTCCAATGTCCTGTCAGTGGGGATAAATGACAGAAATTTGCATTATTTCTGATCATATATCCCAAAGAATTATATTTCTGGTATTCCCCGGGCCCATGGTTTTTTGCAGGGATAAAACTCTCCTTTCCCAGTGATGAATCTTTTTGATTTTTAATATTTATATTTATGTAAAATTCTTGTATAAGTTAAAGAAAAATACTATAATTATTTCATAATTAAATGGGGCACATCATTTTACACTTTTATTAGGGAAAAGGGGGAGAAAAATGGAGCAGCTGAATTCAATTGTCTCCGCGATCAATGACGTCTTATGGTCATCGGTCATCATTATTTTACTGGTAGGGGCCGGCTTTTATTTCACTTTCAGGACAAGAGCAGTCCAGATCCGTTATTTTGGGCGGATGTTTAAACTGATAGCAGGCACTGCGGGCACGAAAACGGAAGGGAATGAAGTTTCACCATTCCAGGCCTTCTGTGTCAGCACGGCTTCCCGCGTAGGGGTTGGCAATATTGCGGGCATTGCCATCGCCATCGTAACCGGGGGTCCCGGGGCTATTTTCTGGATGTGGTTTATCGCCGTAGTTGGTTCGGCCACCGGTTTCGTAGAATCCACTCTGGCACAGCTCTACAAAGTTCCCAGAACCGATGGAGCCGGTTTCCGGGGCGGTCCGGCTTATTATCTGAAGAACGGTCTTGGCCACGGTCTCTGGGCAGCCCTCTTCGCTATCCTGATTTCTGTGACTTATGGCATGATTTACAATTCTGTGCAGTCCAATACCATTTCTCTGGCCCTCAACCATGCCCTTGGTTTTGACCGTATGATTGTAGGCGGTGTAGTTACCGTATTTGCCATGATCGTCATCTGCGGCGGTATGGGCCGTATTGCCAGAGTCACTGAATGGATGGTACCGATCATGGCAGGTGTTTATATCATCACTGCCCTGGGCATCATGATTTATAACATCACTGAACTTCCTCATGCATTTTATATCATCTTCAGCAATGCCTTCGATTTTCAGGCTATTGCCGGCGGCGGTATGGGTGCAGCTGTCCTGACTGGTCTGAAGAGAGGTCTCTTCTCCAATGAAGCCGGTGAAGGTTCCGTTCCAAATGCAGCAGCTACGGCTGATGCATCTCATCCGGCAGTACAGGGCCTGATCCAGGCTTTCGGTGTCTATGTAGATACCCTCTTTATCTGCTCCGCTTCTGCCTTCATCATCCTCATGACTGGTGATTATGCTTCTACCGGCCTCACCGGTATCCAGCTGGTACAGTGGGATCTGGCACAGTACTTTGGTGACTGGGCTCCAAAGGCCGTTTCCATCCTTATTTTCTTCTTTGCATTCACATCTCTGATTGGCAACTACTACTACGGAGAAATCAATATCGGTCACCTCACCAATAAGAAATGGCCGCTGAACCTATTCCGCGTCCTCATTGCCGTCATGATTTTCTGGGGCTCCATCGCTGATCTCCCGCTCGTTTGGAATCTGGCCGATCTCTTCATGGCTTTCATGGTCCTCACCAACGTATCAGCCATCATCCTTCTTTACCCGAAAGCCCATGCCTGCCTGAAGGACTATGAAAAGCAGCTTAAAGAAGGAATCGTAGAACCTGTTTTCAATAAAAAAGTCCTTTCCGATACCAGAGGCATCGTATGGTGGGATGACGAACACAATTCGAATAAACTGACCCGCGAGAGCGATAAAAAAGCTGAATAGGAAACAGAAAAGACCGGTGGAAACACCGGCCTTTTTATTTTGGAAATCAAAAAGCAGACTGTCATGACGATTCATGGCCGTCTGCTTTTTTGGCATGCATATTTCAGGAAATAACTGTCATGGTACTCAGAACGTCTTATCCTTGTGCCCCACTTCTTTCTTATTTCCTTTCTTCTCATCCCGGTCTTCCAGTTTTTTCATGATATCATACAGATCGATACCGGAATTTTCCCACATCACGAAAAGATGATAGAGCAGATCGCAGGATTCATCAATGATTTCTTCCTTATCCTGATGCTGGTCGGCGATAATGACTTCAGAAGCTTCTTCGCCGATTTTCTTGTCAATCTTGTTCTTACCTTCTCTCTGCAGATAATTGGTATAGGATTTTTCCTGCGGGTGAATGCGGCGGTCTCTGATTTCATCATAGAGCACATGGAGGATATTCAGGTTTCCCTCAGAAGAAGTATTATCCCATTCAGAAAGGCTTCTGTAGAAGCAGCTGCGGTTATTCGTATGGCAGGCTGGTCCATCAGGAATAACCTGTACCACCAGGGTATCTGCATCACAATCCACATAAATCCGCTTCACATGCTGGAAATGGGCCGATTCTTCGCCTTTATGCCAGAATTTCTGCCGGCTCCGGCTCCAGAACCAGGTTTCTCCGGATTCCACGGTTTTCTTCAGGGATTCCTTATTCATATAGGCCACCATGAGCACTTCCCCGCTCCTGGCATCCTGAATGACCGCAGGAATCAGTCCTTTTTCATCAAACTTTATATCCTTTATATCAACAGATTCCATAATTTCTCCTTATAAACGGACCGGCACGCCGTGAGCGGCCAGATACTTTTTCAGGTCAGGAATGGAGATTTCGCCAAAGTGGAAAACCGAGGCTGCCAGGGCTGCATCAGAACCGACCTCAAAGGCTTTCAGGAAATCCTCCATTTTGCCGGCGCCGCCGGATGCAATGATCGGAATGGTCAGTTCTTCAGAAAGAATCTTCATCAGTTCCAGATCATAACCGTCCTTTTCACCATCGGCATCCATAGAGTTCATGCAGATTTCTCCTGCCCCCAGTTCCATGCCTTTTTTTGCCCATTCCACCACATTGATTCCCGTATTTTTACGGCCGCCTTCCACATAGACATCCCAGCCTCCACGGCCGTTTCTTTTCCCGTCAATGGAAAGTACCACGCACTGCCGGCCAAAACGGGCTGCCGCCTCGGAAATGATGTCCGGATTCAGGACGGCTGCCGAATTGACAGACACTTTATCCGCCCCGGCAAGCAGCATGGTGCGGAAATCATCAGCTTTTCGGATACCGCCGCCTACAGTGAAGGGTATGGTGAGTTTTTCAGCAATGGCCCTGACTGTATCCACGAAAGTTTCCCGTCCCTCATGGGTAGCGGTAATATCATAAAATACGAGTTCATCAGCCCCGCTGTCGGAATAATACTTTCCCAGGGTCGCCGGATCATCCACGTCGATGAGATTCTGGAACTGCTTTCCCTTGACTACCCTGCCATGATTGACATCGAGGCAGGGAATAATTCTTTTTGCAAGCATAGGAAACTCCTTTCGGAATAACAAGGAAATCTTATGAAAGAGATTTCATCATTCCTGAATGTCCACGATTTCCTTCATGGTCACTTTTCCCTCATAAAGGGCCTTGCCTGTAATGGCTGCATAGACTCCCATATCCGAAAGTTTCCGGAGATCATCAGCAGAGGATACGCCGCCGGAAGCCACAAGATGGATTCCCGGAAGAGCCTGGAGTTTTGCCATCATATCAAAGTTAGGTCCCACCAGCATACCGTCGCGGCTGATATCGGTATAGATGATATTGTTTACGCCATGACCCAGAAGCGTTTTCACAAAGGTCATAACCTTCTGAGAACTTCCATCCACCCATCCATGAGTAGCCACCTCATCTCCCTTGGCATCTACAGAAACAGCAATATGCTCTGCTCCATAAGTCTTTGCCGCCTGAATGGCAAAATAAGGGGATGCCACGGCTTTGGATCCGATAATAACACGATAAACACCCATATCCAGATAATCTTTGATGGCCTTTTCCGTGCGGATTCCTCCGCCCACTTCCACCGGGATGGAAAGGGTTTTACACATATTTTTAATAATCCGGGTATTGACGCCGTTTCCCTTGAAGGCGCCATCCAGGTCCACCACATGAAGGTATTTTGCCCCTTCGGACTGCCACTTTTCTGCCATCTTCACAGGGTCATTGCCATAAACGGTGAGATTTTCTATTTTGCCCTGCTGCAGGCGCACGCAGCGGCCATCTTCTATATCAATTGCAGGAAATATTTTCATTTGACCAACCACTTTGCCAGACGGTTCCATATCCCCAGTCCTACGGGACCGGATTTTTCCGGATGGAACTGAAAACCAAGAATATTATCCTTTCCAACAACCGCCGGAACGGTAACTCCATAATCAGCCGATGCGATGATATCTTCCGTATCACCGGGAGTCTTGTAATAGGAATGAACGAAATATACATAGGCATGGGGAGGAAGATCAGCCAGGGCCTCATGATTCCGGTGAATGACAAGCTCGTTCCAGCCCATATGGGGCACTTTCAGCTTTCCTTCCGGAAAACGGACGACCCGTCCCGGAAGGAGTCCCAAAGCCGGTATTTCCCCATCTTCTTCAGACACTTCATAAAGGGCCTGCATGCCGAGGCAGATACCTGCCAGTTTTTTGCCCTTTTTGACTTCTTCCCTGATCAGGTCGGAAAGCCCATAACCATTGAGGTGATCCATGGCATCTTTCATGGCGCCTACCCCGGGGAGCACCAGGGACCGGGCATCCCTGATTTCTTCAGGTTTCCTCGTCACTATGACGTCAAGGCCTGCCCTTTTGGCAGCCCGGACCACATTGGCCAGGTTGCCCGCATCATAATCGATAATTGCCGTTTTCATCAGAGCACTCCTTTTGTAGATAAAACAGCATTTCCTTCTACAGTAACTGCTTCTTTCAGCGCATGACCGATCCCCTTAAAAAGGGATTCCACGATATGGTGCCCGTTTTCTCCGTAAAGGCAGGCCATATGAAGGTTCATCATGCCATGCATGGCAAAGGCAAGGAAAAATTCCCGGGTCATTTCCGTTTCAAAATTTCCTATCCGTTCTACAGGAATTTTTACATCATACACAAAGTAAGGACGGCCGGAAAGGTCCAGTACGATACGGGAAAGGGTTTCATCCATGGGACAGAAAAAGCATCCGTAGCGGTGAATCCCCTTTTTGTCTCCAAGGGCTTTCAGGAAGGCCTCTCCCAGGGTAATCCCCAGATCTTCGATGGTATGGTGATTATCCACTTCCAGATCCCCTTTGCAGGTAATGGAAATATCCATAGCGCTGTGGGCTGCCAGAAGGTTCATCATATGGTCAAAGAAACCGATGCCGCTGGTTCCTTCAAACCGGCCGGTGCCATCGATTTCAAGGGAAACGGAGATATCGGTTTCCCCTGTCTTCCTCTGAACTTCTGCCTGTCTCATTGGAGCTCCTTTCGGAATACGGAAAGAAGGATGTCATCCACTTCCTTCGTGGTAACGGAAATACGGTAGCCATTGGGGATTTCCGCACTGTTCCTGTAAATCTTCACCAATACATCATTCTCTTTGAGCGCTTTGAATATTTCCTCATGTTTGACCTGTACCTGAACAAGGAGGAAGTTCGTGCAGGAAGGATAAACGGTCAGTCCCGGAATCTTGACGAGTTCTTCATACAGGCGGTTTCTTTCCTTTACGATTTCATCGCGGACTTTGAAGATTTCATCCCGATGCTTCAGGACGATGGGTGCAAAGAGCTGGGTGAAGGCATTCAGATTATAAGGAGCTTTCACTTTGGCAATGGCTTCAATCAAATCTTTCTGTGCCACCAGGTAGCCGCAACGCATGCCGGCCAGGCCAAAAGCCTTGGAAAGAGTACGGAGAACGACAAGGTTCGGGTATTTCTTTACCAGGCCGATTACGCTTTCCTGCTGGGCAAATTCCATATACGCTTCGTCCACGAAAACGATATTTTCTGCCGCTTTCAGCACTTCTTCAATAAAAGATGCGGGAAGAAGGTCGCCGGTTGGGTTATTCGGGTTACAGATAACCGTCATTTTCGGCTGATATTTCTTGACCGCTTCAAGGATTCTTTCCCGGTCCCTTCTGTAACCGGTCAGATCCTTCACTTTCACTGCCGATGCGCCAAGGACTTCACCGGTCAGTTCATACATATCAAAAGTCGGGGTATGAACCAGGATTTTATCTCCCGGATTGAGGAAAGTATTCAGAAGATAGGTAATCATTTCATCGCCGCCGTTGCCGCAGATGATTTGATCTTCATCACAGCCGATATATCCGGAAATGGCCTTCCTGAGGTTGTCGGCCATGGGCCTGGGATAAAGCTGGGGCTTGAAGGTATCCAGTGCTTCTACCAGTTCCTTCTTCACGGACGGAATGGAAAGCACATTGAAATAGTTTTCATTGGCATTGATGACATATTTCTCGGCGATTGGAGCCACGAAATAGGGTTCAAAGTCTTTGATTGTCTTTCTTAACCATTCAGTCTTCATCACGTACCTCCATGGCATGAGCATGAGCCGTCAGTCCTTCTGCTTTCGCAAAAAGCTGGACATGTTTGGAAATCTTCTTAAACGCTTCTTTCGTATAGCATTCCACGCTGCTGTGTTTTACAAAGTCGTAAACGCCAAGAGGGGATGAGAATGCCGCGGTACCGGAAGTCGGAAGGGTATGGTTCGGGCCGGCCAGATAATCGCCGATAGGTTCAGAAGTATAACGGCCAAGGAAAATAGCGCCTGCATTGTAAACCAGGGGCAGGTATTTCTTCGCATCTTCCAGTTCCACTTCCAGGTGTTCCGGAGCAATTTTATTGACGATATCAAAGCACTGCTCAATATCTTTGCAGAGGAAAGCTTTGGCATACATATCTACGGAGCTCTTCATGATTTCATAACGGGAAAGCTCTTTCATCTGTTTTTCCATTTCTTCCTGGACTTTCAGGCCGAAATCCTTATCCGGGGTGATGAGGAATACGGCAGCCCGCGGATCATGTTCTGCCTGGGAAAGGAGGTCGGCCGCAATCCACTTCGGATTGGCGCTCCCGTCAGCCACGCAGCATACTTCGGAAGGCCCTGCAATCATATCGATGCCAACCGTCCCGAAAACAAGTCGTTTTGCCATAGCTACGAAAGCATTTCCGGGACCAACGATTTTAAATACCGGTTCCACTGTTTCCGTGCCGTAAGCCAGCATGGCAATACCCTGAGCGCCGCCAACTTTATAGATTTCCTTGACTCCTGCCACATAGGCAGCAGCGAGGATATTCGGATTCACTTTTCCATCTTTCCCAGGAGGAGTAGCCATGGCTACGGATGGGCATCCTGCTACTACTGCAGGAACCGTATCCATTAAAACGGTAGAAGGATAAGCGGCACGTCCGCCGGGAACGTAAACGCCTACGCGCTGGATGGGGAGGAACTGTTCGCCAAGAACTACGCCATCCCGGAATTCTTTTGTCCAGGACTTTCTGACCTGTTCTTTGTGGAAAGCTTCAATATTTCCTTTGGCTTCTTTCAGGACTTCAATGAATTCCGGTCCCACTTCCGTCAAAGCTTCCTCAATTTCTTCTTCCGTTACCCGGAAATCTTTCAGTTCCACTTTATCAAATTTCAGAGTCAGTTCACGGATGGCTTCATCTCCCCCGGTACGGACTTTTTCAAGGATGGCGGAGACCGTCTTTTCCAGATCCTCAGAGAGGTTGACGTTTCTGTTCGTCATGGTCCTTACTTCACGAAGAGATAAACCTTTTTCCGGTACTGTAATCCATTCCATAAACAAAATCCTTCTTTCTTTTATTATATTTAGTCTATTTTACTATGATTCAGTCTTTCTTTACAAGGCTGATAAACTGCTGCAGTTCATCCTGTTTCATTTTATAGGAAACCTTATTGCAGATGAGGCGGGCAGAAAAATCCATGAAATAATCATAGGCCTCCAGGCCATTTTCCTTTAACGTAGTTCCCGTTTCCACAATATCCACGATGACATCTGAAAGTCCCACCAGAGGAGCCAGTTCCACGGATCCGTTCAATTTGATGATATCGATAGGCTGGAAGCGATCTGCGAAATATTTTCTTGCAATAGAAGGATACTTTGATGCTACGGTGAGAATTCTTTTATTCATGACCTCCCGGTTTCCTTTAATGCCGGAAACCGCCATACGGCATTTTCCGATGCCCAGGTCTTCTATTTCATAGACATCCTCTTCCCCATCTTCCATAAGTACGTCTTTACCAACAATTCCCGCATCGGCAGCGCCTCTCCTGACATAAACGGCCACGTCCGGCGATTTGACGAGGGTCACCCGGATCCGGTCCCGGTCATCAGTGAAAATCAGTTTCCTGCTGTCATCTGAATAATCGGGGAAATGAAAATCGCCATCTGCGAGGAATTTCATCACTTTCTTTGCAATGCGCCCCTTTGCCAGTGCTATATGCAGCATATCAGAATCCTCCTAACTTGGCTTCCATTTCCTCTTTCGTGAAGCTGTCTTTACCCATCTTGAAAAGTCCATCCCCATAGGATACGACCATTTTATAATCGCCCGGATTGAACCGGTTCTTCGTGCTGACTCCCAGGACAGAGTGCCCTTTCCTTCTCCAGTCCATCAGTGTCAATACCAGATTCCTGTCTGCATTGTCATAAACCACGGCAAGGTCACAGGATGGAACCATTTCCTCCAGAAGGTTTGCTTCTGCCATGACTTCGTATAGAAGGTTCATATTCATCCCGAAACCGCAGGCAGGCCTGGGCACCTGGAACTGGGCAGCCAGAGAATCATAGCGGCCGCCGCTGATCAGGGAATACAGGGCTCCTTTGGCATAAATTTTAAAAACCAGATCCGTGTAATAGCCCATATGGGACGTGAAACCAAAATCCAGTTTCACCCGGTCACTGTAGCCCGCCACGTCCAGATATTCATAAACTTTTTTCAGGCGTTTCAGGGACTCCAGCATTTTATGGTTGAGGCAGAGGTCTTCTGCCATTTTCAGCGTGGCCCCATACGGTCCGAACAGCTTCGGCAGCTCCAGTAATACTTTTCTCTGGATAGTGGTAATGGAAAGCCCGTCTACCAGCGCATCAAAAGCCACGAGATTTCTCTTTTCCAGATATTCCCGGACTTTGGACAGTTCCTCTTCGGACAGATGAAGTTCTTCAAAAAGGGCATCCATGTATGCTACGGTTCCCAGATCAATTCGCATATCCCTGATACCGACAGATTCAAGAAATTCCGCAGCCATTACCATGACTTCTCCATCACATTCCGGCGTCTCATCCCCCAAGACTTCCACTCCGCTCTGAAGGAAATATTTCCCATGGGTGGACTTCCCATAATATTCACGGAAGACCACCGAGACATACCCGAATTTCAGGAGCTGCGAAGGATCCGGATATTCCCGGGATGCCGTCTTCACAAGGGGTACCGTTACGTCCGGCCGCATAACCAGTACTTCGCCGTCAGGACCGATGGTTTTAATCATTTCCCGCTGAAGCTGGGGAAAATATTTCCCATAGGTATCGTAATCTTCAAAAGTAGGTGTCTGGATAATTTTACAGCCATGACTTCTCATGACTGAAACGACTGCACTTTCGATGCGGTCAAAATTTTTCATTTCTTCTTCATGGACCATCTTCAGGTCGTCCAGTTGTTTTGCCATAAGGTCCTCCTTATCTTTGTCGTAGCTATACTTTATCACGATAAAGAGAGAAAGTAAAGGGGTTGAGGAAATTTTTTCGATAAAAACAGGAATTTTACAATGATGTAAGGGCAAAATAAAAACCGTGAAACGATGGCAAATCATTTCACGGCTTTTCCTCTTATGCCTTCAATGTTCCAACAATTTCGTTCACATCCTTAACATGATTCTGATCGCACCATTCATCCAGCTCATCCACGATGCGTCCCATTGCTGATGGATCCGCCAGATTTGCCGTCCCTACCTGGACAGTAGAAGCGCCGGCCATCATGAATTCCACCACATCCCTGCCGGTCATGACACCGCCAAGGCCCGAGACCGGAATATGGACAGCTTTTGATACCTGCCATACCATGCGGAGAGCGACCGGTTTGATGGCAGGGCCGGAAAGTCCGCCGGTAATATTTCCAAGTACCGGTTTTCTCGTACGGACATCGATGGAAATCCCCAAAAGTGTATTGATCAGGGAAATCGCATCAGCCCCTGCATCTTCCACAGCCTTTGCTATAGAAACAATATCTGTGACATTTGGAGACAATTTGACAATGACCGGAAGAGAAGTCGCATCCTTTACAGCTTTTGTAACGGCAGCAGCCTGTTTCGGATCCGTACCGAAGGCAGCTCCCCCAACTTTTACATTGGGGCAGGAAATATTGACTTCCAGGGCAGAAATGCCGGGAACTGTCAGCATGGCTGCGCATTCCGCATATTCTTCCACGCTTTTGCCCACCATATTGGCAATGAATACGGTAGGAAGCTTTTTCACTTCCGGAAGATAATGTTCCAGGAAATAAGGGGCTCCGGGATTTTCAAGGCCGATGCAGTTCAGCATACCCGAAGTGGTTTCCGCAATGCGTACGCCGTTATTTCCCATCCAGGGAGTCGGGGCAAGACCTTTACCGGAAAGGGCGCCCACTTTTTTCAAATCCACATAATCCGCCAGTTCAAGTCCAAAGCCTACGGTGCCGGAAGCACCAATGACGGGGCTGGCCATGGGAATACCAAGGAAGTTGACGTTCAGACGACTCATAATACAACCTCCTCCGCATTGAATACCGGTCCGTCTTCGCAGACTTTATAATGACCTTTGCCATCTTTTCTGTCACATACGCAGCCAAGACAGGTCCCGATGCCACAGCCCATACGCCGTTCCATGGATACCTGACAGGGCACATCCGCATCTTTTGCCATCTGGGCGGTAATCTTCATCATGATTCCCGGCCCGCAGACACAGACTTCATCCACTTTTTCCTTTTTGAAAAGTTCAGGAAGAACGGATACGGAGAAGCCTTTAATGCCATAAGAACCGTCATCGGTAGTAACGATGATATTTTTGAGAGTATCCGGGAAAAGATCTTTCCAGAAAACTTCTTCTTTATTTCTGCCGCCAATGACGACGGTCATCTGGCCCGGCTTCGCCCGGCGGGACATGAAAAGGATGGGCGCAATACCCACGCCGCCGCCTACGCCGACGATATGGTCTTTATCCATATCAAAGGAAGTGCCCAGAGGACCCAGGCAGTCGATGGTATCTCCCACTTTCATATGAGACATGGCTTCCGTTCCGGTCCCCACGATCCGGTAAATGATTTCCAGCATTCCCCTGCCTGCGTCGGCACCGGCTATGGAAATGGGGCGGCGCAGGATATAGCGGGGGTCATTCACTTTCACATGGACGAACTGGCCCGGTTTTGCCTCTTTTGCGATGCGGGGCAGCTCAATCTGCATGAGCCAGATTTCCGGTCCCACCTGTTTATGGATCCGGATAATCCCTTTTTCTACATAACCAGACATAATTTACTCCTTCACATAGTCCTGGATGGCTTCTACATGAAGTTCTTCTGCATCTTTGGATGCCATGACGCGGAGGACTTCTTTTGCCGTATCCAGGGAAGTAATGCACGGAATAGCCAGTTCTACCGCAATACGGCGGAGATCGTAGCCTTCCTGTTCAATCTGGCTGCCGTAGGAAATGGTATTGAGTACCATATCCACCTTGCCGGATTTCAGGTATTTTTCGCAGTTTTCACCTTTTTCATGAATCTTCTTGATGATTTCAACGGGGAGGCCCAGTTCTCTGAAATAAGCGCCGGTACCGGAGGTGCAGATCAGATGGTAGCCCAGTTTCACGAAACCTTTTGCCAGCTCTGCCGTTTCCGGTTTATCCCGGTCGCTGACCGTAATGAGTACATTTGCCCCCGCCGGAACCATCAGATTGGAAGCGACGACTGCTTTATAGAGAGCTTCCTGATAGGTATGGCCGATGCCCATAACTTCGCCGGTCGATTTCATTTCCGGCCCCAGTTTGATTTCCACAAGGCCCAGTTTGGAGAAGGAGAATACCGGGGCCTTGATGGCCACATAGCCTTTGTCCGGCACGAGACCAAGAGGTAGTCCCAGGGACTTCAAAGACTCGCCCAGAGCCACACGGGTAGCATATTCAACCATATTGATTCCTGTAATCTTGCTCATGAAAGGAACTGTACGGCTGGCTCTCGGATTGACTTCAATGACATAAACCTGATCTTTTACGACAATGAACTGAATATTGACAAGGCCTTTGACGTTCATGGCACAGGCGATATCTTTCGTATATTTCGTAAGTGTATCTATGACGTCCTGAGACAGATGCTGCGGAGGATATACGGCAATGGAGTCGCCGGAATGAACGCCGGAGCGTTCAATCTGTTCCATAATACCGGGAATGCAGATATCCACCCCATCGGAAATGGCATCGATTTCCACTTCCCGGCCTACCATGTACTGATCGATGAGGACAGGATGTTCATGAGATGCCACTACGGCTTCTTTCAGGTAGGTACGGAGTTCGGACTGGTCATAAACAATCTGCATAGCCCGGCCGCCAAGTACGTAACTTGGACGGACAATCAGGGGATAAGCCAGCTCTTCCGTCTTCTGCATGGCTTCTTCCACACTTTCCACCAGGCAGCCTTTCGGCCGGGGAATGCCCAGCTGACCGCAGAGGGTATCAAACCGTTCACGGTCTTCTGCCATATCGATGGATTCGTTGGAGGAACCGATGATGCGGATGCCTCTCTTGGCCATTGGGGTGGCCAGATTGATGGCCGTCTGTCCGCCGAACTGACAGATGACGCCTTCCGGTTTTTCCTTTTCAATGACTTCCAGCACATCCTGTTCTGTAAGCGGTTCAAAGTAAAGAGAATCGGAGGTATCAAAGTCAGTGGATACGGTTTCCGGATTGTTGTTGATGACGATGGATTTCTTCCCTGCCTTTGTCAGTGCCCAGGAGGCATGGACAGAGCAGTAGTCGAATTCGATCCCCTGACCGATGCGGATTGGACCAGAGCCAAAGACGACGACAGAATGATTTCCCTGGGGCCTGACTTCATCTTCTGCTCCATAGGTGGAGTAGTAGTAAGGCGTATGGGCTTCAAATTCAGCCGCACAGGTGTCGACCATCTTGAAGTCCGGATGGAAATTAAGTTTCCTCTTGAAGTTTTCCACATCTTTGACGGAAACTTCCGCAAAGTGGGCAATGGCTTCATCAGGCATCTGGATCCGTTTGGCCGCTTTCAGTGTTTCTTCAGTCAGTCCTTCCTTCAGGAGGCGGCGCTCCATTTTGATAATATTCTGAATTTTATAGATGAAGAACAGGTCGATTCTCGTAATACGATTGATTTCTTCCGGTTCGATGCCGCGGCGAAGGGCTTCTGCCACCACGAAGATTCGTTCATTATCGATGCGGGAGAGAAGGCAGCGGATATCATAGAGGGACTGTCCATCCAGTTTCTTCAGATGGAGATATCCTTCCCCTACTTCCAGGGAACGGAGAGCCTTGAGAAGTGCCCCTTCCAGAGTACGGTCAAGAGCCATGACTTCGCCGGTGGCCTTCATCTGGGTGCCGATGGCACGGTCGGCCAGGGTGAATTTTTCAAAAGGCCAGCGGGGGAACTTGCAGACTACATAGTCAATGGACGGCTCGAAGCAGGCTTTCGTGTTTTTCGTGATGGCATTGGTGATTTCATCCAGGTGCATGCCAAGGGCAATTTTTGCTGCCACCTTGGCAATCGGATAGCCGGTGGCCTTGGATGCCAGGGCGGACGAACGGCTTACACGGGGATTGACTTCGATGACGTAGTACTGATTGGTTTTCGTATCAAGGCCATACTGTACATTGCAACCCCCTTCAATCTGAAGGTAACGGATAATATTGATGGATGCGGTGCGGAGCATCTGATACTGACCATCGGTCAGGGTCTGGGTCGGAGCGACAACGATGGAATCCCCGGTATGAACGCCTACGGGGTCGATATTTTCCATAGCGCAGACGATAATGCAGTTATCTGCACCGTCCCGCATGACTTCGAATTCCACTTCCTTCCAGCCGGCAATGCTGCGTTCGACCAGAATCTGGTTGATCGGGGACAGTTTAATGCCGCGGTTGGCAATTTCTTCCATTTCATAACGGTCATGGGCAATGCCGCCGCCGGTACCGCCAAGGGTATAAGCCGGACGGATAATGACCGGATAACCGATTTTATCAGCAAAAGCAATGGCCGGTTCCAGTTCTTCAAAGATTTCCGATTCCGGTACAGGCTGATGGATTTCTTCCATAGCCTCTTTGAAGAGTTCACGGTCTTCCGCATGCTTGATGGCATGGAGGGAAGAACCGAGGAGTTTCACGCCATACTGTTCGAGGACTCCTGCATCAGAGAGCTGGACTGCCATGTTCAGGCCTACCTGGCCGCCCAGGGTAGCCAGCAAAGCATCCGGTCTTTCCTTCCTGATGACTTCCGTTACGAAAGGAAGGGTAATTGGTTCGATATAAACCCGGTCAGCGATATCCACATCGGTCATGATGGTAGACGGATTGCTGTTGACAAGGACGACTTCCACTCCTTCTTCACGAAGGGAACGGCAGGCCTGGGTGCCGGCATAGTCGAATTCTGCCGCCTGACCGATGATGATGGGCCCGGAGCCGATGACAAGTACTTTTTTAATATCCTTGTTGATCATTTTTTGAAATCCTCCATGGCCTTCCTGAATTCAGCAAAAAGATAGAAATTATCCTTTGGTCCCGGCGATGCTTCCGGATGGTACTGGACAGCCTGGATGGGAAGTGTCTTATGGCGGATGCCTTCGATGGTTCCATCATTGACGCTTCTGTGGGTGACTTCGATGCAGTCCGGAAGATTTTCATCGGAAATCGCATAGCCATGGTTCTGGCTCGTAATATAGACCCGCCCGGTGCGGAGATCCTTGACCGGATGGTTGGCGCCTCTGTGCCCGAAGGGCAGCTTGAAAGTATGGCCGCCAAGGGCGGTGGCCAGCATCTGGATACCCAGGCAGATCCCGAAAATCGGGCGGACGCCAATCAGTTTCTTAACTGTTTCTACTACATAAGGCACATCCTGGGGATCCCCCGGTCCGGGAGAGAGGAAAATGCCGTCCGGATTGCCCGCCATCAGTTCTTCTGCTGAAGTATGGGCAGGGAATACATGGACTGTGCAGTCATTGGCTGCCAGGCTGACAAGAATATTTTTCTTGAGGCCGCAGTCCAGAAGGGAAACCTGGTATTTCCCATTTCCGTAAGTATAGGGATAGGCTGTGGTGACTCTTTCCACCTGGTCATGATGAAGGGGTTTTGCCAGTTCTGCCTGAATAAATTCTTCACTTCTGTCAGCGCTCACGATGACCGCCTTCATGACGCCCTGGGTACGAACCATGCGGGTTACGGCACGGGTATCCACATTGTACAGGCAGGGCACGCGATAGCGTTCAATGAAATCAGTAATTTTTTCCCTGCATTCCCAGTTGCTTGGATGTTCCGCAATCTGGTCAAGCACATAGCCCGCAGCAGCCGGCTTCCTGTTCTGCATGAAAAGGTCATTGGCCCCATAGTTGCCGATAAGCGGGTAAGTCAGGGTCAGGATCTGGCCTTCATAGGAAGG
>DKQZ01000059.1:44718-50354 GCA_002471975.1 Dialister sp. UBA7295
ACGGTACCGAGGAGGTCGCCTTCAAAACGGGCTCCGTTTTCCAAAACCAAGAGTCCTTTCATTTCAGCACCTTTCCTTCTTTCATAACGATTTCGCCATCCACCACAGTGAGGACTGCCTTACCCCTGAGGGTAATATCTTCAAAGGGAGTGAAAAGCGCTTTTGTATAGAGATCTTTGCCGTGAACGGTCCATTCTTTATCCGGATCAAAAACTGTTATGTCTGCCGGAGCTCCTTCTTCCAGGATGCCTCCTTCTATACCGAGCAGTTTTGCGGGGTTCACGCTCATGAGTTCCACGATTTTGTCCAGGCTGAAACCATTTTCATGATAGAGGACTGTAAGCGCTGCGGCCAGAGATGTTTCCAGACCGGCAATTCCGTTCGGCGCGCAGTTGAAAGGCACGTCTTTTTCTTCATTGCAGTGCGGCGCATGGTCCGTCATGATGGCATCGATGGTCCCATCTTTCAGGCCTTCTATGAGGGCTTTCCTGTCATCTTCCGTGCGGATTGGCGGAGCCATCTTGAAAGCAGTATTATAACCCTTCAGCCATTCATCGGTGAAATACAGATGCTGGGCTGTGACCTCGGTGGAGCAGTTCACGCCTTTTTTCTTTGCTTCCCGGATCAGGTCCACTGCCTTTCCGCTGGAAACATGGGCGATGTGGATATGGCAGCCCGTCAGCTCGGAGAGGAGAAGATCCCTGGCAACGGCGATATTTTCACCTGCTGCCGGACGACCGGTGACCCCCATACGGTAGGAAACTTTTCCTTCATTCATAAAGCCCTGGGCGCACATGGTCATATCTTCCGCATGGTCGATGACCATTTTATGAAGCATATCCGCATATTCCATGGCTCTTCTCATGAAATTGGCATTTTCCACATAGTGTCCGTCATCAGAGAATGCCACAGCTCCTTCAGCCGCCATGTCTCCCATTTCGGAGAGCTGTTTCCCTTCCAGATTTTTGGAAACGGAACCGATGACGCTGACTTTGACTACGCCCACATCTTCTGACCGTTTCAATACATCCCGGAGAACAGCCGCGTTATCAATGACCGGCTTTGTATTGGCCATAGTTGCTACATGGGTAATTCCCCCTGCGGCAGCTGCCTGAGTTCCTGTATGTATATCTTCTTTTGCTTCCTGTCCCGGTTCACGGAGATGGACGTGCATATCGATGAGTCCCGGAGTCACAATGAGACCTTTGGCATCAAAAACTTCCATTTCACCCGATGCAGGAATATCTTTTTCAATTTTTCTGATAACCCCGTTTTCGATGAGGATATCTGCGATTTCATGCTGTTTTCTGGCCGGATTGACCACCGTGCCGTTTTTAATTAAGAGCATCAATGTCTTTACCCTCCGTCAGTGTCAAATATTCAAGAGCCATACGTACGGCTACGCCGTTCCTGACCTCTTCCTGAATCCAGGATTTTTCATCATAGGCCACGTCGAAACCGATTTCAATTCCCCGGTTCATGGGGCCGGGATGAATGACGGCCACGTCCGGTTTGCAGAGGGCCAGCCGTTTTTTATTGATGCCGAAGAGCCTTGCATATTCCCGGGTGGTGGGGATGAATCCTGCTGCCGCCCGTTCCAGCTGGATGCGAAGGATATTGATGGCATCCGCATCTTTCAACGCATCTTCCAGGTTGTCATCCACAATGCAGCCCATATCTTCCAGTTCTTTTGGCACCAGGGTTCTCGGTCCCACGAGGTGAACTTCCGCCCCCAGTTTGGAGAAGCCGTAAATATCGCTTCTTGCCACCCTGGAATGAAGGATATCGCCGATAATGACATATTTCATGCCTTTAATCTTCTTGCCCGCTTCCTTCATGGTAAAGAGTTCCAGAAGTGCCTGGCTCGGATGGGCATGGGCACCGTCGCCTGCATTGAGGACAATCGGAACCTTCACTTTCGGGCTCATCACTCTGGATGCAAAAAGAGCGGCCCCCTCTGACGAATCACGAATAATCACTGCATCCACTCCCATTGCGGAAACGGTAAGCAATGTATCTCGCATGCTTTCACCTTTCGTCATCGAGCTGCCGCTCTTTGTGATATTGATAACATCGGCTCCCAAATACTTACCGGCAAGCTCGAATGAACTACGGGTTCTGGTAGATGCTTCGGAAAACACTGTTACAATGGATTTCCCTTTAAGAAAATCTTTTTTCTTGTTCTTGGATAGCACAATCTTTTTCATCTGTGCTGCTACGTCAAGGATCCGTTCAATTTCTTCGGCTGAAAAATCTTCCAGTCCAAGAACGGAACGGCCCTTAAGTGAAATCGCGCTCATGCCGGCCTCCTGTTTTTAATACAAATAAGTTATCTCTATAATCATAAAAGGTACAGTGTACTTTTTCAATAGTAATTATATTAATTTTGTATTACATAAATTTTACGCTCAGGCCTTGTTATTTTCAATCACGGGGCAGGAAATACTAGCTCCGCAGGAAAGGCGGACTGCCGTTTCAATGACATGGGCAAACGCTTTCGGTATTTCTTTTTTCGTCAGCCTTTCGCCCAGAGCCCTGCCGATGATGACCCCTTTATTTCCATAGAGCCAGGCAAAATAATAAAATTCCAGAGCTTCCTGATTCCTGGGGTTGATATTTTTGAGTTTTACCGGAGGATAATAGCCCTTCGGGAGACCCAGCTTTGCTCCGGCTTTTTTGATGAGCGCCGTATTGACTGCATCTCCCGCATCTTCCACATCACCAATCACTGCGTCGAGGATTTTGCGGTTCCGGGCTGAGAGGCATGCTTTCACCACGTCCATTTCATAGCAGATATAGTCGGTAAAGAAAACATAGGGCGAATTGTTTTTCCCGCTGATCACGTCCCGGTCATAGAGGCATACGGCAGGGATATGGAAACGGCGCACCAGCTGGGCAATTTTGGAAATAGAACTTTCCCCTCTCGCATTGATGAGGCAGATGCCATGATAATCAAAATTCACGCCCAGGGTCCTTGCGAAATAGCCGAAGGACCCGTATTCCGTTTCCCCTTCCACCAGGATGGTGCATTTGGAATAAAGGGCTTCCTTCACTTCCGGGAAATGCATGATCAGGTGTTTTTCTATTTCCCTGTCAAAATGGAAAGACGCGCCGCAGGCGGCCTGGACTTTCTTCTTATCATCCCAGTAAATGCGGATGATCTGACGGTAATCATTGACCAGGGCATCGGTGGAATGGGTCACCACGAAAAGCTGTCCATTGAGACCGTCCACTCCCAGCATGGTCTTTACCATTTTCAGGAAGAACGGTTCCTCATTGCCCAGGATGGAACGGCAGAAGGCAAGCATGGCCCGCTGCAGGTAGGGATGAAGGTGAAGTTCCGGTTCATCGATGCTGACCGTCACCGGCAGGTATCTCCTGCCCTTTTTATCGGTAATCACCATATTTTCAAAGGAAATAGCCCGGCTTTCCTTTTTCTTCAACATTTTGATGAGGAGGGAAATGCCCACTGCAATCATGAGCTTCATAGTGGAGTCATAAGAGGAACCTACCGTAAAGCTCTGGAAAATCTCGCTCATCAGCATAAGGGCCGCTTTATGGGAATCATTGTCCGGCAAATTGAGATGAAAGCCGCGCTCATTGAGGAGAGTTTCCACTTCCTTCACATGATCCGGTGCGGCCATGTAATTTTCAATGATGGAAAGGGTCTTCATCATTTCCCCTTCGGAAAGCATATTCCTCGGTACTTCATCCAGCTTGAAATCCATGTAGAAAAGGCAGCGCACATATTCCAGGGGAAGCTCTTTGCCATCGTCCTTATTGTAAAGGCGGGGCACTACCTCCCTGATATGCTGGGCAAGCTCCAGATGAAGAGTCTCATCCAAACCGTTATCAGAGGAAGAAAGGGTCATTTCAACGCGGATGGGTTCATCGGGATCGAGAAAATCATTTTCCCGGAAACCGAAGCCGTGGGTCACGTCTTTCAAAAGAGTGAGGAAATTGCTTTTCCCGATATTATTATCCCCTACGATGTAATTCACCCGGTCATCAAAGTGAAATTCCACATGCCGGAAAGTACGATAATTTTCAACGACCATATGAGAAATAAACACGGTCATCCCTCCTTTCCTCTCTCTGCTTTATATTTATTATATCATGACTGTTATTTACTTTTTAAAAAACAGTGATCCGATTTAGCAGAAAATGAAAACAGCCTGCTTTCAGGGCAGGCTGTTTTTCAGATTCACTTTTCAGATTATTCTTTTTCAAATGGATCGTCTTCCGGGTTCCGGTTGTTCAGAATCTGGTCCAGGGTCTTCATGGGACACATGGAGCCGCACATGGTGCAGGTGGCTTCATCTTCAGGAATGGAGCTTTCACGGTAACGTCTTGCTTTTTCAGGATCGATAGCAAGGGGAATCATGGATTTGAAATCCACTTTTCTTCTGGCCCAGCTCATTTTTTCATCCCAGAGGGCTGCGCCTTTGACACCTTTGGCAAGGTCAGCGGCATGGCAGGCAATTTTGGAGGCTACGATGCCTTCATGGACGTCATTCAGGTCCGGCAGACGGAGATGTTCGGCCGGGGTGACATAGCAGAGGAAATCAGCTCCTGCAGAAGCAGAAAGGGCTCCCCCGATAGCTGCAGTAATATGGTCATAGCCCGGTGCCACGTCGGTCACAATCGGTCCTAAAACATAAAGCGGTGCGCCATGGGTCAGTTTTTTTGCCACTTCCACATTCATGCGGACGTCGGAAATGGGCATATGGCCCGGGCCTTCCACCATGACCTGGACTCCCGCTTTTCTGGCACGGACGACGAGTTCTCCCAGATTGATGAGTTCGGAAATCTGGATGGCATCGGTGGAATCATGTCCGCTTCCGCTCCGGCAGCCATCCCCCAGGGACAGGGTGACATCATATTTCCTTAAAAGTTCCATGAGCCGGTCAAACTGTTCATAGAAAGGATTTTCTTTCCCATGCATGTACATCCAGGCAAAAAGGATGGAGCCCCCGCGGGAGACAAGGTTCGTGATTCTCTTATTTCTCATAATATGTTTTGCCGTTTCCCGGTTCAGGCCTGCATGAATGGTCATGAAGTCCACGCCGTCCCTGGCATGTTTTTCAACTACGGAAAAGAGATCATCCGCCGTCATATCTTTGAGTCCTTTGTGAAGGACCCCTTTGACGTCATACATGGGAACGGTTCCGATGGAGGCAGGGCTGTTCTTAACCAGCCACTGACGGAAGGGTGCCGTTTCGCCAAAGCAGGAAAGGTCCATAATGGCTTCGGCTCCCATTTCCCAGGCCATTTTTGCCTTGGCCTGTTCCGTGTCATAGTTGCAGACGTCGGAGGAAATGCCAAGATTCACGTTCATTTTCGTCCGAAGGCCTTTGCCAATGGCATAGGGATGAAGGGACGTATGGTAAATATTGGCGGGAAGGACGATGGTCCCTTCCGCTATCCCTTCCCTGATGAATTCTGCCGATACCCCTTCGTCCAGGGCAGCTGCACTCATTTCCTTTGTGATGATTCCGTTTCTTGCCGCTTCCAGCTGTGTCATAGTTTCCTCCAGTAAAAAAAGCCTGCTTCTGCAGGCTTTGAACAATCCCATAAGCTTCCTTACGTCGGTATGAACCGCATCAAGTTCAAAGGGTCGGTTTCCCTCTCAGTCA
>DKQZ01000077.1 GCA_002471975.1 Dialister sp. UBA7295
GGCGGCCACCACAACTGCGAACTGAGAACTAATAACTGATAACTATTTCCCCTAAAGTTTTTAAATAATGATTTTTATTTTTGTACACCCCGGGCTTTTTTGCCGGCGACTTTTGAATCGGGGCAATCGGGAGGATCGGGGCTGTCGGGACGGCCGGGAAGGCGGGCGCTTTTATGGCCTGTAACGTTTACTCTCTGCTCCTGCCTGGGGCATTTTACGCCAAAACGAAAGTTTAATAAATTTCTAATGGAACAAAACGGGATTTTTTTCTACTATATTATTAGAGCAAGGAAATCGACCGCAAGCTTCCGCCACGGCCAATCTCAGAGAAAGCGGAAGGGAAGAGGACCGGACTCTGAAACTATATGGTACCATGTAGAACTATCGGACAGCAAAAACAATAGAGGAAATGAGACAGGAAGCCACAAAGGGCAAATACGCCCGGGTGGCTTTTTGTCGTGGGACAAATGATGCCGCATTCTGATTCAGTGGAAGTACGGATGGAAATCCCGCCACACGAAAACGGTATAAATCGTAAAGCCTCAAGAGCGGCCAGACGTAATCCGCAAGCGAAATCCCGTTACAAGAAAAACGTCAGAAGCCGGAAAGCCTCAAAAGCAGCAAGACGTAATCCGCAAGCGAAATCCCGCCACAAGAAAACGTCAGAAGCCGAAAGGCTTCAAAAGCGGCAAGTCGTAATCCGAAGGCGAAATCCCTGGAGCCATGAAATCGATTTTTTACAGCAACCTTTTTTACCTATGGTATAATAGTATAAATATATCCCCCATTCCCTTTTGAAGTGGGAGAAGGGTTGATTGTATAAGGAGAAGTTCTATGAAGAATTCAGATATTCGTCGGGAGAGGCCGAGAAAGAAGAAATCTTCCCTATTCATGAAGGTGATCGTATTTCTTCTGATTATCGTCCTAATTGCGGGAGCAGGAGCTACGGCAGGATTTTTAGTCTCCGTCACGGGAAATCTTCCTGACGTGACCACCAATATCCAGCCCAACGCGTCTTCTCGCATTTATGATGAAAAAGGACGGCTCATCACCACGGTCCATGCGGAAGAAAACCGCATTCCCGTTTCCATCAGAGAAGTCCCCCAGAATCTGCAGAATGCCTTTGTGGCCGCCGAAGACGTCCGTTTCTATGAACACCATGGCGTGGACCCGAGAGGGATCCTGCGCGCCATCTGGTCGAACCTCATTACCCGGAATGCCACGGGCCAGGGCGGCTCCACCATTACACAGCAGCTTGCCAGGAATGCCTTCCTCACCCAGGAACAGACCATCAAGAGAAAACTCCTCGAAGTGGTACTGGCTCTGGAAATAGAAAGCAAGTACACCAAGAAACAGATTCTGGAAATGTACATGAACCAGATTTACTTCGGTCAGGGCTGCTATGGTATCCAGACTGCCTCCCGCGTCTATTTTGACAAAGACGTGAAAGACCTGACCCTGCCCCAGTGCGCGCTTCTTGCCGGCCTTCCGAACAGTCCGAACTACTACTCTCCTTTCCGGAGCGTGGAAGCGGCCAAGTATCGTCAGGCCATCGTCCTTGACCAGATGGCCAAGTACGGTTATATTTCCGAAGCCGATGCCGCTGCAGCCAAAAAAGCGGACCTGCACCTGGCCAAACCCCAGTCCGGCAGCTCGACCTCCCGGGTGGCCTCCTATTTCGTAAACTACGTCATTCAGGAAATCAGCGACAAGTATGATTCCGATGCCATCTACAAAGAAGGTCTCCAGGTCTATACCACCCTGGACCTTGACATGCAGAAAGAAGCAGAAAAAGCTTTGAAAGACGACCTTCCGCAGGGCTCCAAAGATGCCAAGGGACTCACCCAGCCCCAGGGCGCCCTCCTGTCCCTGGAAGTTGGCACCGGTCATATCAAAGCCATGGTAGGCGGCCGGGGAGAAGATCATTTCAACCGTGCCGTCCAGATGGTCCGTCAGCCGGGTTCCTCCTTTAAACCTTTCGTCTACGTCACCGCTTTTGAAAACAAATTCAGCCCCTACGATACGGTCAGCAACGAAAAGAAGACTTACCCCGGCGGCTGGACACCGAAAAACTACGGCGGCACCTCCGGCGGTAAAGTCACCCTGGAAGAAGCCCTCGTTCACTCCATGAATATCCCCACCATTGACCTCGCCAATGAAGTGGGCATGAGCAAAGTCCTGAAACTGGCCGAAGCCTGTGGTATTTCCACCCTCGTCAAAGACGGGAAATCCACGGATAATAACCTGGCAGCCTCCATCGGCGGTCTCACCAATGGCGTATCCGTCTATGATATGGCCAAAGCCTACAGCGTATTTGCCAATAATGGCAAACTCGTCGAACCCATAGCCATCCTCAAAGTCGTCGACCGGAATGGAAATATCCTCGAAGACCATTCCGCGAAACCGGAATACAAACAGGTCGTGAGCGAAGGCGCCGTATACCGGCTCACCTCCATCCTCGAAGAAGTCATCTCCCGCGGCACCGGCGGAAATGCCTATATCGGACGGGCATCGGCCGGCAAGACAGGGACCACCGATGATGAACACGATGCATGGTTCGTAGGCTACACGCCGAATTTAGTCACCGCCGTCTGGATTGGCGACGACACGAATACAAATGCCGGCTATACCGGAGGCACCGTTCCTGCGGCCATCTGGAGAGACTACATGAAAGAAGCCCTCCGTAACTATCGTGAAAAAGGCTTCAATATCCCTGCCTCCGTAAGAAACGAAATGGCCAAAGCCCGGGCAGCCGCTGCAGCAAAAGCAGCTGAAGAAGCCAAGAAGAAAGAAGACGAAAAGAAAAAAGCCGAACAGGCCAAAAAAGGAAATAAACTCCTCGACCGCATTACAGGAAAAATCACCAAACCCGTAGAAGGCCAGGGGAAGAAGACGAACTAGTTTTGTGAGACATTTGTCAGATACCGTGTCCTGAGTCACATACGGTATTCGGGAGTTAGCCTCACCACGACGAGCCCCGATAAAGTCAATCTCGAAATCTCGTGATTCGTGATTCGTGGTTCGTGGTTCGTGAAGGAGGCAGCGCTGATGCGCTGCCGCTTTTTATATGGGGACTTTGCGCAGGCGGGGGAGAGGAAAGACGGATTGCGGATTGGGGATTTCGGACTTCGGGAAGGTGTGCCGCTGATGCGGCACATTTTTTAATTGGGAATGTACACAGGCGGGAATGAAAAGCTCATATCCTTTTTTATCGAGTGACACCAAAGCAGGCCATGCGGATGGGAAAGGCTCCCAGCCTCCCCGAAGTTCGGGGAGGTGGCCGCGCAGCGGCCGGAGGGGATGTACTATCGTACAAGTCGAATGTGAGCTTGAAGGTGAACGTATCTCCGGGGATCACCGGCACAGCCGGTGAGGGGGAAATGCAGAATGTTTTCAAAGAGTTTCAGGACGAGAATGTCCAGCGTCCCCCAACGGGGGAAGC
>DKQZ01000107.1 GCA_002471975.1 Dialister sp. UBA7295
TTTCGACTTGTATGGGTAGTGCGGGACATACATTAATCATCCCATCCGTCGACCCCTTCCCTAGCTAGGGAAGGCTTTTCATCAGGCGGCCTTCGGCCGCCATTCCCATTCCCTGCCCTTTCAGGCCCTTCGGGCCAGCTTCCCCGAGGGGAAGCCAACTCGCGTGCCAATTGTGTCTTTTGTCCCGGGAATGGTTTGTCAATTAGCCTCATTTGTGCCTTGCAGCGTTTAACAACCTTTTCCCCAGCTTCGCCGGTACCTTTCCATCCCAGGAAAGGTGGGGCCCGGCAGCATGATTCCCGTTTTCTTCATTTTCGACTTGAATGGGCAGTGCAGAATCAAACATAAATCATCCCATCCGCCCCTGCGGGGCACCTTCCCTATTTAAGGGAAGGCTTTTCATCAGCGGCCATCAGGCCGCCTCTTTCCCGAAATACCAAATCCGAAGTCCGAAATCCGTTTTTTCCTCGCCTGTGCAAAGTCACCATAAAAATTCGACGCCTCGTCAGAGGCGTCACCTTCCCGATAGCCCCGATAACCCCGAGAGCCCCGAGATTCCCGATTCAAAAGCTGCCTGTCATGATGTTTATCCATGGAAGGGACTCCTTTATCCCCAATTGCTCACATTTCTGTGAATAAGGAATAAGGGTACCTTATTGGAATCGGGAATGATCTGTCTTTTCCTGAGAGGGTTTCTCAGTAAAATGAGGGGGTATCCACTGTCAGTGGACAGTCCTGACTTCCGGTTCTCTTTTGATTTCTTCTTTTTTCTCTGTTTTTCATCGCTTTTTATGTTTTTTACCTTTTGCTGACGAACCGGTTTCATGGATTTTTCTATTTTGTTGTCTCCCTGTGAATATTCTTTTATGAATATCCACAGCTGTGGAGAAGCGGGGCTCTTGGGAAAGGGCTCTTTTTCTATGGTTTTCACCCCTTTTAACTCTGTAAAGTGTGACTTATTCACAGTTATTCACAGATTTTTGTGTATATCTACAGTGGACAGTGGATAGCAAAGTGCGTATTTCCTGTCTTTTTCTCATTCTCAATGAGGTTATCAACAAACTGTGAATAAGTCTGTGAATCCGGGGTGAAATCCGGGGAAGATTAAATAGTATACACTTTTAGGGATTGGGATCAGGGGCGGTACGGGATATCTGTTTATTTCTCAAACGACTTGTATCTTTGGATAGCCCCCTTCACCCGACTTCGTCGGGAGCTGCCCTCGTTGGGGGACTTTTCACTTTTCATTTGAGTCAATTGTATGATTTGACGATAAAACACCTATCCGTCTGCTCCGCAGACACCTTCCCATCCAGGGAAGGTGGTGCCCGATCGTATTCTAATGGCTTCAGTCACTCCGCTTGATTTCCTGTAGTGCAATCCTTCATCTGTATTGGAACGTCCTTACCGTACATTTTCATATAAAATGCGGCGCTCATGAATTTGCGCCGCACTGCCAAGGCAGTCCCGGGATTCCCGAGTCTCCCGACAGCCCCGATTCAAAGGTTTCCGGGATGACAGCCGCCTCCTTCACTTACTGCTTATCAAATTTTCCCACACAAAAAGCCGGGCACCTTTCGGTGTCCGGCTTTGGTTTGAGGAGGACGTTTTTTAATTCATATTTCCTCGGGGCAGTTATTTTTCTTCAGCTTTCGGTGCTTCGCCTTTAGCTACAGGATCTTCACCAATCGGGTAATCCTGGAGGGCTGCGAAGCCTTCTTCGCCGGTTCTGATCTTTACTGCGTTATCAATGGTGGAAACAAAGACTTTGCCGTCGCCATATTTGCCGGTGTAAAGGACTTTCTTTGCCACTTCGATAATCTTTCTCGGAGGAATTGCGGATACAACCATTTCAACTCTGATCTTCGGCAGCAGTTTTGCGGATACCTGAGCGCCGCGGTACATCTGGGTCTGGCCTTTTTCAAGCCCGAAGCCCAGGGCTTTGGTAACAGTCATGCCGGTGATGCCGATGGCTTCCATAGCTGCTTTGAGTGCTTCAAACCGTTTGTCGGAGGTAATAATGGTGACATTGTAGAGTCTGTGGCCATCTGCAGGAACTTCTTTCGGAAGCGGAGCCGGTTCTTCTTTGTCCAGCGGAATTTCGACTGCATCTTTCGGAGGTTCAGCTGCTTCGATCTGGGCGCCTACGGTATCAGGAACCATCATGAAGTCTGCGTATGCAGATACGAGGCCATGTTCTTCGAAATCGAGGCCGTTGATTTCTTCTTCTTTGGTTACGCGGAGACCGTTGGTTGCTTTAATAGCATGGAATACGATATTGATGGCGATGAATACATAGATGGCTACTGCAACTACGCCGAGAATCTGGATAAAGAAGAAATGAGGATTTCCGGTATAGAGGAGACCGTCGGAAGTGGAGAAGAGGCCTGTGAGGATGGTTCCGAGGGCGCCGCATACGCCGTGAGCGGAAATAGCGCCTACAGGATCATCGATCTTGAGTTTCTGGTCAACGAATTCTACGGAGTAAACAATAACGATACCAGCGATGAGACCGATGAAGAAGGAACCTGCTACGGAAACGGTATCGCAGCCTGCGGTGATAGCTACCAAGCCTGCCAAGCCGCCGTTCAGGGTCATGGAAACATCCGGTTTGCCATATTTCAGCCAGGTTACACACATGGTTGTGCATGCGCCTACAGCTGCAGCCATATTGGTATTGACCATGATAAGGCCAACATTTTCAATGACATCATCACCGGTCATGGAAACAGTGGAGCCGCCATTGAATCCAAACCAGCCCATCCAGAGGATGAACATACCGAGGCATGCCAGGGTAATGGAGTGACCGGGAATTGCATTTGCTGTGCCGTCTTTGTTGTATTTCCCGATTCTCGGTCCAAGCATAGCCGCGCCGACAGCTGCACAAACACCGCCGACCATGTGTACACAGGTGGAACCGGCGAAATCATGGAATCCCAGTTCGGAAAGCCAGCCGCCGCCCCAGATCCAGTGTCCGGAGATCGGATAAATGATGAGGGAAATCAGGAGGGAATAGAGGCAGTAGGAAGAGAACTTCGTGCGTTCTGCCATGGAACCGGAAACGATGGTTGCGGAAGTTGCACAGAATACTGTCTGGAAGAACAGGTAATCCAGCTGGGTGTAGCCTGCATCCGGGCCTGGATCATAAGCGGTAACGAAGAAATCCGGTGTACCGATGATGCCGCCGATATCGGTACCAAACATAAGACCAAAACCAATAATCCAGAATGCTACAGTACCGATGGAGAAATCCATGAAGTTCTTCATGACGATGTTGCCCGCATTCTTTGCACGGGTCATGCCTGTTTCTACCATGGCGAAGCCAGGCTGCATGAAGAATACAAGAATGGCACCCAGAAGGATCCAGATGCTGTCTGACGGTGAATATTTTCCTTCCCCGTCAGCTGCCATTGCTACTGCCGGACATGCCAGCAGGGTCGTAAGGAGCAATGGCCACTTTCGAACCAGCGATTTCATAAAAAACACTCCCCTCTTTCCTGACAAAAAAATCTGATTTGAGAATCACCGGGTTTTTTCTTTGGGAAATAGAAAATGCCCGCCGAATTTTCAGCGGGCATCGTCGTCCAAAAGAAAAAGCCTGATTTGATCACTCATAATCAGACGTCTTTGTCAAAACAATATGTAATTTCGGGCATTGCCCTTGTATGGTATTAGAATACTCCTGTCCTTACCTTTCGTCAAGGGTTTTTTGCAAATTTTTTACAACTTTTCGATAACGACGCACTACTCTTATGCATTTAAGGAATAAAACTGATTTCAAATATTGCCTGCCGATAGAGACTTGGGGCGTTTGAGGCTTTTCGACTTGAACCTTTATTGGGATGCGGGATTTCGCCTGCGGATATCGATTTGAGACGTTTGAGTCATTTCCGACTTGCGGCTGTAGTATGACTCACCCCGCCTTCCGCCGCCCTCCCAAGCCTGGGAGGGCTTGAACATTCTGGCTTGAATGAATAGAGTCTTTCGTCCCGGGATTGGTTTATCAATTAGCTTCATTTGTGCCTTGCAGCGTTTAACAACCTATCCGGCTGCTCCGCAGCAACCTTTCCATCCCAGGAAAGGTGGTGCCCGACAGCATGATTCCCTTTGTCCTCATTTTCGTCTTGAATGTGTAGTGCCGGGAAGCATTAATCATCCCATCCGTCAGCTTCGCTGACTGTCCTATCCAGGGAAGGCTGAGCATCAGGCGGCTTCGTCACCGGGCGTGAATCTCGGAACTCGGAACTTCTATGCGAGCCCCTGATGGGAGAAAATATAAAAAGGGCGGGCTTTATAAATTTTATGCCCGCCACCTTCCCGAAATCCCAAGTCCGAAATCCGTTTTTCCTCGCCTGTGCAGAATCCCCATATCTATTCGGCGGCCGTCAGGCCGCCACCTTCCCGCGCCCCGCATCCCGCACCCCGTATTTTCATTTGTACGCCTTCCCTAGAACCCCGATATCCCGATTCAAAAGCTGCCGGGAAGAAAGTTTCCCCATGAAAAGGGTGCCCATCATCACTTCCCCCCTTATTTCATATAGCCAAGGCACTGAAAAAAGTGTACAATGAAAACGTTAATATATATTTTTAAAACGAGGTCAATGATGGAAGTTCTGACGAATCCCGATGAAATCCGGTCCCATATCCGGGATATTTACAAGCCCAATCATTATATGATGGACTTTATGAAATATGACATTGAGAGAATCGACTGCGGGGACGTGGTGGTCTCGCTCCATACGGATCCGGCGCTTCATACGAATCACCGGGGAATCATTCATGGGGGAGCTATGGCGTCCCTGGTAGATTCGGTCACCGGAGTCACTTCTGCCAGCCAGGGAGCTGTGGTGGTCACGGTTTCTCTCCAGATTTCCTATATCCATAATACGACGCCCGGGGAAACAATGCGCTGCCATGGCCATATCATCCATCATGGCCGGACGACGATAGTCATCACAGGAGATGTGAAAGATGATGACGGGACTCTTATGGGAACTTTTACAGCCAATATGATGGTGGTGAAACGGTTCCCGGAGATACCGAAGAAGTGGTAGTCAATCAAGATCTCTTTGGTTTGAGTCACTTACGGTTTTCGTGAGTCAGCCTCACCTCGACATGGGGGGTATATTCCCGCTCCGACGGGTTCGTGGTTCGTGATTCGTGGTTCGAAAGCGGAAGGAATTTTTGATTTGGTAATCAGACATGCGCTCTGTGGTTTGAGTCAGCTGCGGTATTCGTGAGTCAGCCTCACCTCGACATGGGGGTGTATTCCCGTTCCGACAGGGTCGTGGTTCGTGATTCGTGAGTCGGAAGCGGAAGGAGTTTTAAATTTGGTAGTCAGGCTTTGGCTCTGTGGTTTGAGTCAGCTGCGGTATTCGTGAGTCAGCCTCACCACGACATGGGGGTGTAATCCCATTCCGACGGGTTCGTGGTTCGTGAGTCGTGAGTCGGAAATGGTGGCGGCCTTTCGGCCGCCTTTTTTGATTGGCCTTTGGCAGGCATGTCCGGCTTGCAGCGTGGGTACAACCCCTTTGTCACTTCATGACGTTCCCCCCTGACCAGGGGGAATGGGAGCGACATCATGCCAGAGGTGAGTCAGCTGGGGCTTCAGGAGAGTTTTCGTTTCACAATTTACAAGCTGTTCCATTTAAAATCAAAAAGTGGAGATTGAATAGAATCTCCACCGAACATATGGTATAATCTGACCGAGGTAGTCGATATAAGGCTTTTCTCCCGTGAGGGAGGTGGTGCTATGAGCATTTACGAAGCTTTGTCTCTGATGATCGCTTTCGGTTCGCTGATAGCAATCATCATGAAGAATAAGTAAGTAATTTCGAGCATGAAAAAAGCCTTCCTAAGGCTTAGGGGGCTCTCTTCAAACACAATGTACAAAGAGAAAGCCAATCCTTGACCGGAGGACATATCGGCTGCCTCTTTTCTATGGATATTATATCATACTTTCGCAAATTTCAGGGAAATTTTGGCAATGACCTATACGGACCTTGCAGAGCATATATGGAAAATATAAATTTTCTCCTTCTTCAGCCTCACTGATGGTTCCATTTGAAGAGGAATTGGGAATTAGGGACTGGGGATTAGGGGAGGTGGCGCCTTGAATTTATAAAGGCGCCTTTTTTAATTTGGCCTTTGGCGGGCATGTCCACCAGACATGTTTATGGTCGAAAGTACAGTTCGTCCTTATCCTGCCCTATCACCCGCTTCGCGGGAGCTTCCCCGAGGGGAAGCCTTTCCCATTCGCAGAAGCGGCGATAGAGGCATTTTCGATTGTCTGAGTCATTTTCGACTTGAACCGCTAAAACACCTATCCCCCGGCTCCGCCAGGACCTTCCCATCCAGGGAAGGTGGTGCCCTGCGGCATGCTTTCCGATATCCTTATATGCGACCTGTATGGGTAGTGCCGGGGTTTACATAGAAGTTTCGAGTATTTCCATCATTACGTTACGCATGAAGCTTTTGTGTCATTTGTCATTCTTTCCATAGATAGCCCGCGTCCCCCTTCGGGAGCTTCCCCCGCAGGGGGACGCGGGACGAATCCGCGGCCTTCGGCCGCGGATCCATCGCTGCCCTATCACCCGCTTCGCGGGAGCTTCCCCGAGGGGAAGCCTTCTTGCGAGACGTTTGCGGCATTTGTCCCGAGGATTGGTTCACCAATTAGCCTCATACATGCCTTGCAGCGTTTAACAACCTTTTCCCCGGCTCCGCCGGTACCTTTCCATCCCAGGAAAGGTGGTGACCGGTAGCATGCTTTGGGACTGTATCATTTGTCATTTACAACCACTGTGCGGTTCCCCCTCACCGGCTGCGCCGGAGCTCCCCGGGATGATTTTGCCTTTAAGCTCATTTTCGACTTGTACGATCGTACAGCCCCCCAGTCGCCTTTGGCGACAGCCCCCCGAACTTCGGGGGGCCTGTGAGGGGAGCCTTTTCGCGAGACGTTTGTAGCATTTGGACCGGGATTGTTTCGTCAATCAGTCTCATATGTGCCTTGAGCGATTGAACAACCTCTCAGTCACTTCGTGACAGCTCTCCAAGCTTGGAGAGCTGGTGCCCGGCAGCATGATTCCCTTTATCCTCATTTTCGACTTGAATGGATAGTGCAGGATGGTCAGGCTCCCCCTGGGGGGAGCTGGCGCCGGAGGCGTCAGAGGGGGGAGGGATGAAAATAAGGGATCCGAATCTTCCATACATCATGGTTACGTTACGCATGAAACTTCTGTGTCAGTTGTCATTCTTACCATAGATAGCCCCCTTCACCCTTCGGGAGCTTCCCCCGCAGGGGGACGCGGGACGAATCCGCGGCCTTCGGCCGCGGATCCATCACTGCCCTATCACCCGCTTCGCGGGAGCTTCCCCGAGGGGAAGCCTTCTTGCGAGACGTTTGCGGCATTTGTCCCGAGGATTTGTTCACCAATTAGCCTCATACATGCCTTGCAGCGTTTAACAACCTTTTCTCCGGCTTCGCCGGTACCTTTCCATCCCAGGAAAGGTGGTGACCGGCAGCATGCTTTGGGACTGTATCATTTGTCATTTACAACCATTGTGCAGTTCCCCCTCACCGGCTGCGCAGGAGCTCCCCGGGATGATTTTGCCTTTAAGCTCATTTTCGACTTGTACGATCGTACAGCCCCCCCAGTCGCCTTTGGCGACAGCCCCCCCGAACTTCGGAGGGGCCTGTGAGAGGAGCCTTTTCGCATGACGATTGCGTCATTTGTACCAGGATTGTTTCATCAATTAGTCTCATATGTGCCTTGAATGGTTGAACAACTTCTCAGTCACTTCGTGACAGCTCTCCAAGCTTGGAGAGCTGGTGCCCGGCAGCATGATTCCCTTTATCCTCATTTTCGACATGAATGGATCGTGCAGAAGTAAACATAAATCATCCCATCCGCCCCTGCGCCGCACCTTCCCGATAATCACGAAATGACCCCAGAGCTCCCCGACAACCCCGATACAAAAGTTACCGAAGACCATATTTCTCCATATAAAAGGGCGCCCCTGTCATTTCAGGGCGCCCACATTCACGGGCCACGGTCCACGGATCACGGACCACGATGGCTTTCAGTCTAAAT
This sequence comes from Dialister sp. UBA7295, assembly GCA_002471975.1. Lineage (GTDB taxonomy): Bacteria > Bacillota > Negativicutes > Veillonellales > Dialisteraceae > Dialister. The sequence continues at coordinate 8,091 of DKQZ01000107.1, forward strand.
GGTATTTATGTATAAGTTCCATCATCCGCCGAAGCACTTCTTTTTCGCTCCCTGTATTGGAGAGGATTTCATCGGCCGCGCTGCGGTACATGTCTATTCTTTCTTTATAGAGGTCGTAGACTTTCTGCGGGCCGTCGGACAGGAGGGGTCTTGTCCCTACTTCCACGTCTGTGACGATGTCATCGGGTTTCCGGTCTATGAAGAGGATGAGGCCGGTCTGATGGAGTCTTTCTATGTTTTTATTTCTTTTAACGACTCCGCCTCCGGTGGCTATGATGAGGTTCTGACGGAGGGAAAGGTCCTGAATTGTCCTTTCTTCTGCGTCGCGGAAGGCTTTTTCGCTTTCGGCGAAGAAGCTTTTGATGGTCCGTTTTTCTTTATTTTCCAGGTATTCGTCGGCATCGATGAAGGTCCGGGAAAGGATTTCGGCTATGGCTCTGCCGAAGGTGGTTTTGCCGCTTCCCGGCATGCCGATGAGGACGATATTTTTCATTTCATCATGTCCTTTGCAATTCTGGCCGCAGTTTCAACAGGGATTTCGCGGTCCATCCATATTTCTTCGGCTGCCATGGCCTGCATGACGAGCATGTACATGCCGTTTGATTTGTCTGCCTTTTTCGCGTCATGAAGGAGCTGTGTCTCTTCGGGATTGTAGATGATGTCGATGACTTTGGGGAACGTCTCTGCCACTTCCGGGGAAATAGGGGATACGCCGACTTTCGGATACATCCCTACGGGAGTCGCGTTGACGAGGAGGTATTTTTCGCCTTTCGGTGTGAGGGAGTCGTAGCCTTTGATTTCCACGTTTCTGGCTTTGGCAAAGGCGAGGAATTCTTCGTCCACTTTGTCAGGATGGCGGCTGATCACCGTAATGGTCGAAGCTTTTTCGTCGAAAAGGCACTGAATGACGGCCCGGGATGCCCCACCGTGTCCGAGAACGATGGCCGGTTTGCCGGAAACTTCCGCCCCAATCAGGGTGAGAGTCCGCCGGAAGCCGGTGTAGTCGGTATTGTAACCGATGAGTTTTCCCTCTTTCTTTGCAATCGTATTGACGGCGCCGATGGTTTTCGCTTCGGGAGAAAGTTCATCGAGATAGGGAATGACGTCCACTTTGTAGGGAATGGTGACGTTCATGCCATCAAAGGTTTTGAGGGCATGACGGAGTTCGGAGTCGAAGACGGGCCTGGCTATTTCCTCCAGTTCGTAGGTGGAATCGATGTGTTCTATTTCAAAAAGTTTCTGGTGAATCACCGGGGAAAGGCTGTGTCCCAGGACTTCACCGAGGAGGGCGAGTCTCATATTTCCTCCTTATGAACGCTCGGATAGTTGCCGAGGATATGGAAATAGGTGCTCATGGACTGAAGGCCCCGGAGGGTCTGGGCGTTGGCGGGATCTTCGAGACGTCCCATGACGTCGATATGGAAGAAATATTCGAAGGGTCTTCCTTCCATGGGGCGGGATTCCAGATGGGTCATGTTCATGCCGCCATAGAAGAAATAGCCCAGTACATGGTAAAGGGCGCCCGGTTCATGGCGTACGGAGAGGACGAGGGTGATTTTGTCGGACTTTTCGGTGATTTCCATCTTTGGCCCGATGATGAAGAATCTCGTGTAGTTGCTGGAGTTGAAGAAAATATTTTCCGCGATCACTTCCAGGCCATAGAGGCGGGCCGCCGTTTTACTGGCTACGGCAGCCTGGTTTTTCTTCCTGTCTTCTGCCACCTTTTCCGCGCTCCTTGAGGTGGAGAAATAGGGTTTCAGGGTCCAGTCCCTGTGTTTATTGAAGAAGGGCCGGCACTGGGCAAATCCCTGGGGATGGGAGAAGACGGTATCGATGTCTTCCAGTTTCGTCCCCGGAAGGGCGAGAAGGTTATGCTCGATTTTCACGATCTGTTCTCCCACCACGGCACAGTTATACCGCCGGATAAGATCGTACACTTCGGTGATTCCGCCGGTGGAAGAGTTTTCGATAGGGACTACCCCGTAATCGATATCCCCTTCTTTTACTGCCTGCATGACGTCTTCAAAGAGGGGGAAATAGGATTCTTCCCTCGGCTGATCGCCAAACTGCTGCTCCATGGCTTCGTAGGTATAGGACCCTTTGGCGCCATAGCAGCCTACCCGTAAAATTTTATCGTCCATAGGTTTCGCTCCTGTCGGTGAGAAGAATGTCCAGAATCACAAAGGCTGCCGCTGATTCTATGACCGGAATGGCCCGGGGCAGGATGCAGGGATCATGACGGCCGGAGATGGTAAGGTCTGCATTTTCACCTTTGGAAATATCCACGGTATGCTGCCGTTTCCCGATGGAGGCCGTGGGCTTGATGGCAATCCGGAAATTCACCGGGCTTCCGCCGGAAATGCCGCCCAGAATGCCCCCATTGTGATTCGTCACCACTTCCACTTTTCCATCGTCATAAGTCATTTCGTCATTGGCCTCGGAACCTTTCAGCTTTGCAAAACCGAAGCCTTCGCCAAATTCGAGGCCTTTCACGGCGGGCACGGAGAACATCATATGAGCCAGCTCGCTTTCCAGGGAATCGAAGAATGGATCTCCCAGACCCACGGGAAGGCCGAGAATCTGGCATTCCACGATGCCTCCCACGGAGTCTCCCTCTTTCCTGGCGGAAAGTATGGCTTCTTCCATTTCTTGTCCTTTTTCCTCATCCAGCACGGGAAGTTTGGAAATGGACAGTTTCTTAAAGAGCTCCGCACTCTCACCCATGGGGTTGAAAGGCCGATCCTTGATGCCATGGACTTCTGCCGCATGGGCTCCGATGTAAATTCCTTCTTTGGAGAGGACCTGTTTCGCCAGGGCTCCCGCAAAGGTGAGAGGGGCGGTGATGCGGGCGGAGAAATGGCCTCCCCCGCGATAATCATTGAATCCCCCGTATTTCACATGGCCCGTATAGTCCGCATGGCCCGGGCGCATTTTCACTTTCAGTTCGCTGTAATCTTTGGAATGCTGGTTTGTATTCCTTATTTCCATAGCCAAGGGCGTCCCCGTGGTATGGTCATTGAAATAGCCCGAAAGGATTTCAAAATCATCCTTTTCCTTCCTGGGCGTGGCGAGGTTCGAGCTTCCCGGGGCGCGGCGGGCCATTTCCCGCCGGACTTCGTCCCAGTCAAAGGAAAGACCCGCCGGAAGTCCGTCAATGACGCAGCCGATGGTCGGCCCGTGGGATTCACCGAAAAGGGCCACTTTCAGGGCCCGTCCGAAGATATCACTCATAGGAGTTTCCCTCCTGCTTTTTTAAAATCATCCCAGAACCGGGGATAGGACTTTTTCACGCTTTCCGCCCCTTCGATGGTGAGATTTCCTTCGATTCGAGGGGTTATCGCGGCGAGGGCCATGGCAATCCGGTGGTCATTCCAGGAAGAAACGGTGCCGCCATGAAGGGATTTTTTCCCTTCGATGATGAGGCCGTCCGGTTTTTCACGGATGTCGGCTCCCAGCTTTGAAAGCTCTACGGCCATGGCGTGGAGGCGGTCACATTCTTTGAGACGAACCCTTTCGCCATGGATGATTTCCGTCCGTCCTTCGCTCACTGAAGCCAGAGCGGCAATGGCAGGGACCAAATCGGGTATATTTTCCGCATCCATGATGGTCCCATGGGTTTTGGAAGTTTCAGCGATGATATTTCCACCTTTGGAAATAGAACCGCCCATGGATTCCAGAATCTGAAGAATCCCTTTATCCCCCTGAAGGGAAGTATCGGAAAGGCCGGTGAGGGTCATTTTCCCGCCGGAGAGACCGCTCACGAGCCAGAAGGCGGCCTGGGAATAGTCCCCTTCCACAGGAAACCGGCCGGTCCTGTACTGCTGATGCCCAGGGATTTCATAGAGCCCCGAGGCTTTCTTATGAATGGTAACGCCATGACGGGACAGGGTGTCCAGCGTCATTTCCACATAACTTTCAGATTCCAGTTTCGTGGTGCTTTTGAGGATGGAATCGCCGCCCGCCAATGGGAGGGCAAAGAGGAGGCCCGTGAAGAACTGGGAAGACACGTTGCCGGGAAGTTCATAGAGTCCCGCAGGGAGCTTTCCTTCCACTTCGAGGGGCAGGCCGCCCTCTGTCTGATAGGAAATATGCTTTTCGTCAAAAATATCATAGTACGGCGTGAGGGGCCTTTCGGAGAGCCTGCCCCGGCCTGTATAAATGACGTGATTTTCAGAAAGGAGGCCCAGAGGGATGAGGAAACGGAGGGTGGAGCCCGATTCGCCGGCATCGGCTTTGAGGATTTCATCCTGCCTCCTGAGTCCCCCGTCAATGGTCAGGGAGAGGCCGTCTTCCCGCTCCTCTTTTGTGATTTTTGCACCAAAGAGGGACAGGATACGGACAGTCGCTTCGATATCCTGGGACCAGGTGACGCCGGTCACTTCTGTTTTCCCCTTCGCCAGGGCTGCTGCAATGAGTTCCCGGTGAGTCATGCTTTTCGAGGAGGGAATGCGGAGGGTCCCTTCTAATGGTTTCGGTTCAATGGTAATATCCATAATCAGTCCTGTCCGGTGACAATGTATTTTGGGAGTTCGTCCGTGGAAATGGTGAGGAGCTTCGATTTCCCTATTTTCTCCAGCAGCACCAGGGTCATCTTCCTGCCCCGGCGCTTTTTATCGTGCATGATTTCCGGAATCAGTTCATGAGCCGGAATGCCGATGGACGTGGGAAGGGAAAGCTTTTTCAGGACGGTAAGGATTCGTGCTGTAGTCCCTTTTTCCGTGATTCCCAGCTTTTCCGACTGTGCCGTGATGAGGCTCATACCGATGGCCACCCCTTCGCCATGGGTGTAGGTGCCATAATTGAAATACCGTTCCACCCCGTGTCCGATGGTATGGCCGAAATTGAGGACCTGCCGTCCCCCATTATCAAACTGGTCTTCTTCCACTACTCTTGCTTTCTGGAGCACGCAGTGAAGGATGATTTCTTCGATGTGAGCTTTCAGATCTTCCCGGTCTTTCAGGTTTTCGAAGATTTCAAAGAGTTCGGAATCTCCGATGCAGCCGTATTTCACGGCTTCTGCCAGACCGTCATGGACATAGCGGGTAGGAAGGGTTTCGAGAAGGTCCGGATCGATGAAGACCCCTTTGGGCTGATAGAAGGCGCCGGCCAGATTTTTCCCTCCCGGCAGGTCCACAGCCACTTTGCCGCCCACGGAGGAATCAATCTGGGCCAGAATGGAAGTCGGAATCTGGTAGAAGGGAATCCCTCTCATATAGGCGGAAGCCGCAAAGCCGCCCAGGTCTCCCGGGACTCCGCCGGAGAGAGTGACGAGGACGTCACTCCGGGACATATCGAATTCGGCAAGCGCATTCAGCACATTTCCAAAAGTGCCCAGGTTCTTGCTTTCCTCGCCGGCGGGGAAGGAAATGATGCGCACTTCAAAGCCTGATTCTTCCAGGATCTTTTTGAAGCGGGCTCCGTAAATGGGAGATACATTGTCATCGGTGATGACGGCCACTTTTTCTGCCTTTGGCGTGATGGCTCTAATCCGCTCCCCCACTTCCTCCAGGAGGCCCCGTTTGATTTCGATTTCGTAGGAATCTTCGCCCAGATTGACTTTCACTTTAGCCATTTTTCTTCATTGCCCTCTTTCTTTGACCCGCTTTGTCTAAAAATGCTTCTATCCCCTTGCCGTCTTTCTCCTCCAGGGCCCCGCTGATTTCCGAGAGGGCCGCTGAGAAACGGTCGATTTCATCCAGGAGTTTCTCCCGGTTCGCCAGGAAAAGTTCCCGCCAGAGCCAGGCATTGATATCGGCGATCCGCGTCATATCACGGAAAGAGCCGCCGGTGAAATATTTCGTATTTCCATTATAGGAATCGCTGTTCATAATGGCCGTCGCTATGACATGGGTCAGGTCCGACGTGTAGGCAATGGCCCGGTCATGTTCTTCGGCCGTTACGATGGCCACATGACTGCAGCCCAGGGCATAGGCCATGTCTTCGATGAGCCGCAGGTTTTCCGGCCGGTTCCCTTCCTCCGGAATGAGGATGTAATTGGCATTGTGAAATATGCCTCCGTCCGACTGGAAAAGGCCTGCCCCTTCCCGGCCGCACATGGGATGGCCGGAGACAAAATCCAGGTCCTTTCTGAGAAAGGCACGGATGCGAAGGGAAAAGTCCTTCTTCACCCCTGCAATGTCCGTAAGGACTGCTCCTTCTTTGAAGAGGTCCAGATGATCCCGGATAAAGGCAAGGGTCGCCTCGGCAGGAGTACAGAAAATGACGATATCCGCCTTTTTCAGGTCCTTTTCTTCGATGGAATCCACGAGATGAAGATTTTTCGCCGTCTCTGCCACGGACTTCGTACGGTTCAGCCCAATGACATGGCAGCCCAGGGCATGGAAACGATGGGCAAAGGAACCGCCCATCAATCCCAGGCCGACGATGGCGATGGTTTGATCGGTAAAGTGATTATTGCTGTCCATAATATTTCCTTATATCTATATATGTATATTATATATAATATTTTATAAGGAGGGATTAGGATTTGGGGATTAGGGATTAGGGAAGGTGGCGCTGCACAATTCATATAGCAGCGCCCTTTCTAATATAGAATACGTTAATGACCTGTCAGGTAGAAACTCCATCAGTCAGCCAGTAAACAGATTTGTATATTACTCTCAGCTGCAAAATGTGAAAGCTAACGGCCCATATATATTTGCGCCGCCCATATACTGATGCGGCGCACCAACCCTAACCCCTAATTCCTAATCCCTCCAATCACAGCCGGAAATCAGATTTCTCTTCCCACAATAGGCGCCAGCTGTTTCAGGCGGCCCATGAGATGGTCGAAGGTTTCCGGAGTAATGGATTCTGCCCCGTCACACCAGGCGTGTTCCGGATCGTTATGAACTTCACACATGATGCCATCAGCTCCTGCCGCAATGGCAGCCATGGCCATGGATTCTACCATCCACCGACGTCCTGTAGCATGGCTCGGGTCGACAATGACAGGGAGATGACTCATCCGTTTGACAGCAGCAACGGCGGAGAGGTCCAATGTATTTCTTGTAGCTTTTTCGAAGGTTCGAATGCCTCTTTCGCAGAGGATGACGTTATGATTTCCTTCGGACATGATGTATTCGGCGCTCATGAGCCATTCTTCGATGGTGGCCGACATGCCGCGCTTTAAGAGGACCGGCACATTGAGACGGCCCACGGCTTTCAGAAGGTCGAAATTCTGCATATTTCTCGCACCGATCTGGATGAGGTCCACTTTCTTTTCCAGGAAGGTCCCGATTTTATCGGCGCTCATGAGCTCGGTGACTACGGGAAGGTCCACATTTCTGGCAGCGGAAATGAGCATATCCAGTCCTTTTTCACCAAGGCCCTGGAAGGAGTAGGGAGACGTTCTCGGTTTGAAAGCGCCGCCCCTCAGCATGGATGCTCCCGAAGCTTTGACGGCTTTGGAAATAATGGCCATCTGCGCCGGCGTTTCAATCGAGCAGGGTCCTGCCATGACGACAAGTTTTTTGCCGCCTACTTTGACTCCGCCCACGTCGATGACCGAATCCTGGGGATGGAAGGCGCGGCTCGCCCGTTTGTAAGGCTCCTGCACGCGCATAACCTTGTCCACCCATTCATTGGAGAGGAAATCTCTCTCGTCGAGGCCCGACGTATCGCCTACAAGGCCAAGCACCACCTTGCTGGAACCTTTGGAATGGTCTACCTGGAAACCTTTCTCCTTCAGTTCCGCTTCCAGATTTTCGATTTCAATGAGCGGTGCGTTCTGTTTCATAACAATAATCATAATAGTCCTCCTCTGCCTTTCGGCTTCTGCATTTGGCTTTTCCCTCATGACCCTTTCTTCAAAACCATTCTACACTGTCATGACTGAATTCCGGGAAAAGTAAAGAAATATTTCCTTCTAATCTCTAAAAAAATAAGGACAGGCTCGCCGGAGTCTGTCCTTTTTAGAATCCTTACTTAGAAAGATTCCGAGACCCGGCAGCGCACGTCAAAATAACCATAGCCATAATAGCTATAGGTAAAGGCTGCGTATGCTTTTACAAAAGCTGCCTGTCTCATGATAGTCTTTCCTTTCGTTAGAAGTTATTCTCAGTATAGCCACCTGTGCGGGAATTTGTCAAGAGTCATTCCTGATAATCGTGATCCGTGGCCCGTGATCCGTGGAGCGTGCAGGTTGGCGCCTTGAAATTTATATGGGCGCCCTTTTTATATTTTATTTTTCGTCTTCCATAGCTTCTAATCGAGAATATCGAGTCTCATTTGAGGGAAACCGGAAAGTGGAGATAAAAAATAAGGCCAATAGATCTTAAAAGTATGGTATAATGGTCATAGAAAAGAGGCAGCCGATTCATTCCGTGGCCGCGGAATGGCTTCCTCTGTTCTCGATTGAAGTTGAAGAGAGCCTCCTAAGCCTTTGGAAGGCTTTTTTCAATGCCTGAAACGAATTACTTGTTTCTCATGATGTATGCTATCAGCGAACCGAATGCAATCATCAGTGATAAAGCTTCGTAAATGCTCATAGCATCACCCCCTTACGGGAGAGAAAAAGCCTGATCGACTGCCTCGGGAAAATTATACTATATGTTCGGGGAATAATCTATTGGATTTTCAAGTTAAAGCTTTTCCCTTTTTCTATTCTGATATAAAAACATGCTTTTCTGACCATAAAAAGCAAAACGACTACAAAAATGTGATTTTGAAAATGATTTTTTGAACTGTTGCAAAATTTGCAATAGTTGACTTTCCTTAAACCAAATGGCTCAAATCATTTCTCGTCTCGGGTGAAGTGAGGTATACATGAAAGGTAACTCCATAAACGAATTTATAAATGATATCCTGACTATAGGCGGGCCTGAAAAAGAATTTGTATTCAGAAATAAATTTTATTTTCTGGAGGCCCTGGCTGCTGAAGGAACCCATTCACTTGATTTGCATATGGATGAATATGACAATACGAACCCAAAAGATAAAATTTATCTGACCACCTGGCACTTCCGGGGAAATACACAAAGGGAATGCCTGGAAAAATTTGAGCATGCCCCTCTCTTTAACGGAATGACCATTGATCAGGCAGAACGGGAAATAGAAGTCCTTTTCGGATAAGTCTCCCTTTGGGGAAATATAAAAGCAGTCGGTTTCACATAGCAGTGAAACCGGCTGCTTTTTACTTTAGAGAATTTATTCTTCTCCGGCCTTGAAGTTATAGACCGGTTTCATGATTTCCAATACTTCTGCTGTTTCGTCCAGCACGGAGAGGATGTCGTCCATGGATTTATAAGCCATAGGCGCTTCATCGAGGGTTCCCTGATTGACGGAAGTGGTATAGATGCCTTCCATCTCTTTTTGATATTCCTCTACCGTCAGAGTTTTCTTTGCCTGCATTCTGGACATGAGGCGTCCGGCTCCGTGAGGCGCGGAGTTGTTCCATTCGGGATTGCCTTTGCCTGTGGCAAGGATACTGCCATCTCTCATATTGATGGGGATGAGCACTTTTTCTCCCCGATGGGCAGCGATAGCCCCTTTTCGGAGAATCCGTTCATCCACGTCGATATAGTTATGAATGGTATGGAAAGCTTCTCCTGCCGTAAGGCCGGTCTTTTCGAGGAGGACTTTGGCCATGGTTTCCCTGTTCAGTCTGGCAAAAAGCTGGCAGATAGCCACATCGTGAAGGTACATGTCCAGATATTTCCCGGATAGATAGCAGAGGTCTTCCGGGATGTCCACTTTTTTCTCCTCTGCGCGGAGAACCTGAATCTCACGCTGGATGTCTTTTTCCCGTCCTTCCGCCTTGCATCTGGCAATGATTTCTCCCATTTTTTCCTTGAAAAGCCCCTGACGGGCAATGAGTTCCACAGCCTTTCTCTGATAGAGCTCCGCCACCTGCTTTCCCAGATTGCGGCTGCCGGAGTGAATCACAAGGACATGGCCGCCCTTTTTCTTTTCTTCGATTTCAATGAAATGATTGCCCCCACCCAGGGTTCCCAGACTGCAGCCGATGCGATCTATTTTTCTAAGCTTTTCATAACAGAAAAGCCGGGTTAAATCAAAATCCATCTGCTTTCCGTCCCACACATTAAAGCCGGAAGGCACAAAGTGAGCCGCTTCATCAAATTTTCTATAATCTATAAGCTGGTTTCCCAGATCTACCGTATACATACCGCAGCCCAGGTCTACACCTACAATGTTTGGTACAGCTTTATCAATGATGGTCATCGTAGTTCCGATGGTGCAGCCCTTTCCGAAATGTACGTCCGGCATGATGCGGACCTTGCTTCCTTTCGTCACATCATAGCTGCACATGCGCTGAATCTGTTCCCTGGCTTTCGGGTCTATCGTTTTTGCATAGGAAATGGCCGTCGTTACGGTCCCTTTGATTTCTTCCATAATTTCACCTCTTTGCTATTTCTAATATTACTATATTATTGACAATGAAACTACTAACTGTAAGAACTTGTAAACTTTTCGGATGTGAAGATTTTACCATTCGCTGCATTTCTGAAAAATATTTATTCTAAGAAACTGCTTCTTCCAAAATGGTATAATACAGAAAAGGAGGGATTAAAATGCCTGAAATTAGCGAGTTTTTCGGAATTCATATTACGATTAATTACAGTGATCATAATCCGCCGCATATTCATGCAGCTTATGGCGGATATCGTGCCCTGATTGATATACAGAATCAGGTCGCATTCAAGGGCTTCCTCCCCGGAAAACAATTGAAACTCGTTCTGGCATGGTGTGTCCTGCATGAGGCGGAATTGATGGAGAACTGGAATCTTGTCCGTTCCGGACAAAAGCCAAGAAAGATTTCTCCACTGGTAAAGGGGTGACAGCCATGATTTCCGAATACATTCCCCAGGTCGTACAGGTCCTTGCGGGGAAGGAATACCAGGTATATGCCTGGTTCGATGATGGCAGTGTCCATCTCTATGATATGTCCCCCCTGCTGAAACCGGGCACTGTATTTGAGCCGCTGCTCGATAAAGTCCTGTTCCGCAAATCACTGACCGTCATGAACGATACACTGGCTTTTGATCTTACAGGAAACCGCGATCCCTATGATGTCATAGATATAGCGCCGGAAGAAATATACAGTGCAAAAGCTGTAAAAGATCCCCTTGAGGGTATTGCATGGAGCAAAATAAATTTCTCTTCTCGCCAGAATTAAATCACTAAAAGAGGCAAACTTTGCAGAATCAAAGTTTACCTCTTTTTCTATTCATTATCTGCATATAAAAATGGCGCCCCCTATTTCCAAAAGGGCGCCACCTTCACGAAGAACGAATCACGAATCACGGGCCACGGGCCACGGATCACGAACAGCTCAAGTGTCTCTCATCGAAGTTACGCAAAATGTCACAAATACTCCGACACATCTTTCTTCCCTACCATGACAGCCGGGACGAGTCCTGCGATCATTCCTATGATGGTTATGACCGGAATGATGAGGAATCCCCGCCAGTCGGGAGTGGTCACCATAGTAATGGCTGCTCCGCCGGAAACCGCTTTGGCTGCTCCCAGAGTGGCTCCGTAGGCACAAAGCCAGCCGACCAGGCTTCCTGCGAAGAGGAGCATGCCTTCTTCGGCGAGGAGAAGTTTACGGATATCCCCTTTTCCTGCGCCCAGGGCTTCGAGGAGGGCGAGTTCTTTCATTCGTCCCAGGCCGCTCCAGTACATGACAAGAAGGGTAATTAAGAGGGAAATACCGAGCATGGAGGAAATGAGGATTTTCCAGAAGTTCTTTGTCTGGCCCACCATGGCATAGAGGGAGATGACGGACTGGGAGGGGAAGACCATCTGGACTTCTTTATTTCTCTGGTATTCGGAGAGGAGCTGCATGGCTTCTTTGTAGCCTTTGGGGACGATGAGAAGGGTGGTGACCTGACGGTCTGAGGGGTTCACCACTTCTCCGCCGTGGGCTTCCCAGACGTCTTCCATGGAAATAAAGATGGCCGTATCATAGGGGCCGCCGGTGGGTTTCAGAATCCCTGTCACTTTGAAGGGATGTTTATGTTCATGGCCTTTCGATGCCGTGCCGTGGATGGATTTGAAAGTATCCCCCACTTTGAGGCCCGTAAGGCAGGCGGTTTCGCTTCCGATGACTGCTTCTCCGTCTGCCGCGAAGATTTTGCCCTCAGAAAGGGAAAGCCAGGGATCTTCTTTTTTGTTGGGGCGGTATTCGAAGAGGGATGGATCCGTGCCGGCAATGCGGAAACCCCGATAGTTATCCCCAAAGCCCAGGGGATAGACGGCCTGCACTTTGCCGGAAGCTTCCAGTTTTTCTTTTTCGCTCCATTTAATATTTCCCAAAGGACGGTCCCGGAGGAAGACCGTATTCAGCACCAGCTGGTAGGCCGAGCCTTTGTCTCCCACGAGAATCGGGAATGGACTTACGGCCCGGTTAATGCCTTCATAGAGCCCTCCCGTCACCTGCAGGATAAAAACAGGAACTGCTGCAGTCAAAACGATGAGCAGAAAGAGCAGGAACTGCCGGAGGGGCCGTCTCACAAGGGATAGAAATGCCAGACGAATCATAAGAAGCCTCCTTCCTGCATGTCGTACCGTTTGGGAAATAAACTCATCACATGGGTATCATGGGTGGCGCAGAGAAGGTAGCAGCCCGTCCCTTTCTGATAGTCCAGAAGAATCTGCATCAGCCTCTCCCCGTTCGTCCGGTCCAGGGCTGCCGTGGGTTCATCGGCAAGTAGAAGGGACGGTTTCCTCACGATGGCCCGGAGGAAGGAAACTCTCTGCTGCTGGCCTCCCGAAAGGGTATCGGGATAGCGGCCTTCGAGACCTTTGAGGTTCACTTCTGCCAGAAGACTGGAAATTTCTTCATCCGATACGCTTTCGCCGGCAAAGGAGGCGGAGAGGCGGACGTTTTCAGCCACGGTCAGATAGGGAAGAAGGAGGGGCTTCTGGAAGACATAGCCCACCTTCTTCGCACGAAAAGCGCAGCGTTTTTCTTTCGGAAGAGAAGTAATGACTTCCTTTCCCACCCGGATTTCACCCGTAGTGGGCGTGAGAAGTCCCGAAAGGCAGTGAAGAAAGGTGGTCTTCCCCGTGCCTGAGGGGCCCGTGATGCAGGTGAGCCCCCTCTCTTCCAGAGTAAAGGAAGGGACTGAAAGAGCCGTGAGTGTGGACCCTTTGCCGTCGGGGAATTTGACGGTGAGGTCGGTGATTTGGATCATATCTTTTTCCTTGTGAAATACTTGATTTTGAAAGGATAACTATAGGGTGAATGGCTTTTGTGTCGGGAGTATCGGGGGTGTCAGGGATGGTTCGGGGGTGTCGAGATGGTGGCGCCCTTCGGGCGCAAGTTTTGGATTTTGCCTTAGGCTCTCATCTGCGACAGGGGAGATTGTTCACGGTTATGAAAGGGGAACTGCAGGCGGAATGACTTTTGGGTCGGGGTTGTCGGGATTGTCGGGGATGGTTCGGGATTGTCGGGGATGGTTCGGGATTGTCGGGATGGTGGCGCCCTTTGGGCGCAGTTTTTGATTTTGCCTTCGACTCTCAATCGAACGGGATGAATTGATCGCCGAAAGTGCGGTTCGTCCCCTCACCCGACGTGGGAGCTCCCGGGAATGAGTTTACCTTCAAGCCCAATTTCGATTTGTTCGATAGTACAACCCCTCAGTCACTTCGTGACAGCTCCCCAAACTTGGGGAGCCTTTACCGTTTGCATGCCAGGGATTTTTGACATATATCCCATGTGCCTTTTGGCATTTAGCCTCATCAGCCGGAAAGCTGACTTGCAAAGGAATACGCTGCATGCTCCCCGGTCGTATCGGTACGGATCCGGGCGGAGCGTAACGCTTGAAGGGCCTGAGCCATTTTCATGGATGCCGTGGGAACACCCTATCCGTCGCTTTCAGCGACACCTTCCCCTCCAGGGGGAAGGCTATGCGCGCCCCCGGGCATCGAGGCTGGCCTGATTCCTCCGCCCGCAGGACCGGTTGAGAAGGTTTATAAATCAATACTTGCGGCGCTCATGAATTTGCGCCGCCACCTTCCCGATAGCCCCGATAATCCCGATAACCCCGAGATTCCCGATTCAAAAGTATTTCCACTTTCATAGTAATCAGGCAGAAGAACTCTATTTCCTATTTCCTGCAAAGCAAGAAAAAGAGGGCGCCTCGCGGCAGCCCTCAGAATGTGTAAGCGATATTTCCGGCAGGAGAAATCAGCCCGTAATGGAATCGGCGTTGATCCGAAGCTGGCTCACAAATCCGGTTTCTTCGTCTGTCTCGCTGCCTGTTTCCAGTGTGCCTGTGACGGTGATGGGGGTATCATAGGGGAGTGCAGTGATGGGTTCGTTGACTTTAACGACCACGATGTCCTCAGGCCAGTCGGCATCTGAATTACAGAAAGGGCAGATGGACATGGGAACGGCAGTGAGTACGAAGAAATGTATGGTCGGCGTCAGTGGTGGGGCCATATAGCCCTGCATGGTCACTGAGCCGCCTTCAAGGCTCTGTACCTTGTCAGAGAAGACGAGTCCGCCGTCCTGATACCCGGAATAAATTTCGTTAAACGATAATTCTTCCGCAAAGGCTGCCGTGATTCCGGTCAGCGCAAGGATGAGAGCCATAAAGGAAGTCAGAAGAAATTTTCTCATTTATGAGATTTGGTAGCATCGATGCCAAGGGCACGGAGCATACCGAAGAAGACTTCGGTGTTATCCATAACGCCATGGAAGTATTCGGAGCCCGGGCCTCCTGCGTTGAGGACTACATCATCGGCGGAATGGCATTCCTGAGTTTCATTCTTCGGAATATTGGCCGGTACGAGTTCGGCTTTGCCATTCTTCGGAATGCGGGCCGGATTTGCCTTGGAGGAAGCTTTGGAAACCTGATGGTATTCGATCTTGTCCCCATTCTGGACAGCTTCTTCTTTGGTTTCGGTAATTGCGAGGGCCGGCGGGGTCGGGGTCTTCATGAAGCGGTAGTTTTCGTAGTATTCAGGATGGTTTGCATACTGAACGGCAATGGTTACATCCGGATCCGGATTTTCCGGGAATCCGTCATGGTTTGCATCCTTGAAGGTCGGGAAAATGGATTTTGCATAGGTGCGTACTGCATCTTCGCCGGTCTTTCCGTCTCTTTCATGGTAGGTGCCGGAGATGGAAATACCATGGGAGTGATCGGCTACGACGATGATCAGGGTATTGTCGCCATGTTCTTTTGCCCACTTTTCAGCGTATTCGATGGATTTATCGAATTCGATGAGGTCGTAAGCGGATCTCTGCCAGTCCATCACGTGGAGCTGTTTATCGATGGAGCCGCCTTCGATCATAGCGAAGAAGCCGTTCGGGTTTTTGGAGAGGATATCGAGAGTCTTTTTGGTCATGTTCATGAGGTTCGGCTGATCCATATGGCCTTTGAGGACTTTCGGATCCTTCAGCATTTCACGGTCGATGTATACATTCATGGTGCTCGGGGTGAAGAGGCCGAGGAGCGGTTTGTCAGCAGGAGCTGCCATCATATCGGTGGAGTTATCTACGAAGGTGTATCCCAGGTCTTTGAATTTCTGGATGACATTGATGTCATCTTTTCTCTTGGAACCTGCTACACTCTTTGGAACATAACGGGCAGAGCCGCCGCCCATGATGACGTCAGGACGATGGTATTCTTCGAGGTAATTGTTGGACAGGTAATCCTGGAGTGCTCTTCTGCGGGTATGGCCGATCATGGCTGCCGGAGTAGCATCGGTGGATTCAGCCTGGGTAACGACACCGATGGACATGCCGCGGGTACGTTTCAGGATTTCGGAAATATTTTCTACTTTCGGATCATCGAGAGGATCTTTGGTGGAATCTTCGTAAACGCCCATAGCGTTGACTACGGATTTATGGCCGGTAGCGTAAGCGGATGCGGAGTTTGCGGAGTCAGTTACGAGGGAATCATAGCCGGAAGTGGTGATGAGGCAGTTGTGGTCCAGTTTTTCCATAGCGAGAAGATCATTAAATTTCCCGTTGGTCATGCCTTTGGAAAGGATACGGCCGATTTCACGAATCTGGAGGGACATGCCGTCGCCTACGAAGAGGATGACGTTTTTAGCTTTCTTCTGGGAAGCTTCTTTGACTACTTTGTAAGCAGCGGACTGGGTGGAAGTGCCGAGGGAATCCTTTGCGGTTACCGTAACTTTGACATCGCCCGGTTTTGCAAAGTTGACTCCATCGATACGGTAGGAGGTCACACCATTGTCCAGAACTTTTGTAACTGCTTCTTTGCCGAAGTATTTGTCAGCGGATACGCCGTTGATCTGTACGTCTACGTTCTGCAGACCTTTTGCATTGGCTACTTCCACATCGAAATCGAAACGGGCACCAGCCCAGAATTTTGCGGTGTCTACCGGCAGAATGCGAATATCAGAAGCATCGGCACTCATGACTCCGCCAAGCATGGCAGTTCCTGCGAGAATTCCGCAGATGGCTGCTTTCATCCAGGATTTTTTCATTATTGACTCCTTCCCCTTTTAAAAGAGAAACAGGCCCATGGGGCCACAGACCGCAAGCGGTCAAATTGGTTGTTCTGCCTACCATCTTAAAAGGGCGATGAAAGAAGAAATGCAGGGTTCTGTATAAGTTTGGAAAAATGATGATTAGAATTGTATGAGAATTGGAAATATTTTTGACAGTGACCATGAAATGTAAAGATTGGATATTCCACATGGCTGTCATCGTTCTTCGTGATTCGTTGTTTGTTCTTCGTGAAGGTGGGCCGCAAAGTCATGAAGCGGCCCTTTTGCATGAAAATTTCAGTCTCCAAAGACTTTTGTTCCGGGACTATCGGGAGTGCCAGGGACATCGGGGCTGCCGGGAAGGTATTGCCGCTGATGGGGCAATGAATTTACAGGGCCCTACCCGGGCACGGGAACAAACATTTCTCTCATAAAGAATTCACGATTCCTTCCATCGAAAAAGCACCTTCGAAATTCTCCGAAAGTGCCTTTTTCCGCCCGGCGAATTCTGCCATTCTTCAGTCGAAGAATAAAAAAAGCCCAAAAGATAAGGTGTACCATAATGTGTACAACAAACTTTTGGGGGGTTCGGGCTTCAAGAGCGAAAGCCTGATATATTCGATAAAAGCTGATAAAATTCAATGGTGCGCTTGGGGGGATTCGAACCCCCGACACACGGTTTAGGAAACCGCTGCTCTGTCCAGCTGAGCTACAAACGCATTACTAATATAATACATAAATATGGGAATTTTTTCAAGTCGGAGGAAAAGTTAGTCTGTGCAGTCAGCCTCATATGTATCATGAAGAAAATGGGATTCATGCCGTACCATTTTCATAGCAAATGACTCAAATGGTACGTGGAAAGGCTCCCCTCACAGGGGGCTGTACAATAATTACACAATATGTGGAAATACCGGAAGTGATAAAGTTATCAGTTATCAGTTCATAGTAATCAGTGCAGGAGGCCCGCATCAAACTGGATGGCGGGCCATTTT
>DKQZ01000004.1 GCA_002471975.1 Dialister sp. UBA7295
TCGGGGTTATCGGGATTATCGGGGGTCATTTCGGGGCTGTCGGGAAGGATATGGTTCCCTGCGGGAACCAATCTTTTATATAGGGCCTTCGGCTCCCACTGGAGATGAAAAGCTTTTTTCAAATCTGCGCCGCCTTCTTCTGTCGCAGCGCACCGCCCCGATAGCCCCGAGTCCCCCGGGTTTCCCGATACCCCCGAAGCAAAAGTTATACTAAAATCATTTTTCTAAACATAAAAGGAGATTTTCTATGAAATTACTCTACGCCGAAGATGAAAAGGACATGTCCAAAGTGGTCGTGACCATTATGAAGCACCAGGGTTATGAGGTGGACTGGGCGGAGAATGGGCAGATTGCCGTGGACTTTGCGTCAAAGAAGAATTATGACTGCATGATTTTCGATATCATGATGCCCGTGAAGGACGGGATTGAGGCGTTGAAGGAAATCCGCTCATCCGGCGACGTGACGCCGGTGATCATACTGACGGCAAAGTCGGAAATCGATGACAGAATCACGGGCCTTGATTCTGGGGCTGACGACTACCTCACAAAGCCTTTTGCCATTGGAGAGCTGCTGGCCCGGGTCCGTTCCCTCACGAGGCGGGTGAAGGATTTCACTCCCTCCACTCTGACCGTAGGCTCCACTTCTCTCGATGTGGAGGAACAGGAGCTTTCCGCCCACAATGCCATCCGCCTTTCGGGAAAGGAAACGAAGCTTCTGAAGCTTTTCATGCTGAATGAAAATAAACTTCTCTCCACGAATTACATTTTCGAAAAAATCTGGGACGATGAAAAAGACGTGGACGAAAGCGTGGTATGGATCTATATTTCCTACCTTCGTGAGAAACTTCTTGCCATCAACTCGGACCTGGCCATCGAGGGAGAGGAGGGGAAAGATTTCTACCTCACCCAGAGAAAGGAGGACGCATGAATCCTATCCGCAAACTTCGCCGACGGTTCATTGCTCTGGCCACCCTGGCTGTCTGCATTATCCTTACCGGGGCGCTGGGCCTCATCAATGGAATCGGCTACTATACCATGAAGAACCATTGCCTTGATACGATGGCTTTTATTTCCGAAAACGGCGGTACCATGCCTTCCAGGTATCACAGGAGTCCCTCCCTCTGGATTGAAGACATCCTTCCCGGATTCACCTGGGCCGAAGATACGCCGGAATTTGCCTTCCAGACCCGGTATTTCTCCATCCGTCTCAATGAGGACAGAGAAATCACACAGGTCAATGTGAAGAATATCTATGCCTTCTCCGAAAAGCAGGCCGTAGAATTCGTGAAAACCGCCCTGACAGAAGATGAGGAGAGCGGTTTCATCATAAAAAACAAGACCCACTATGGATACATGAAAACAAACCTTAAAGACGGCGGTTCCCTCATCGTCATTATGGACTGCACGAGAGAATTCTCCGACGTCCATACCTTCATATCCTATTCCTTCTGGTTCGGACTCCTCTGTGTCATCCTTTACGTCATTATCCTGGCATCCCTTTCAAAAAAAGCCATCGAACCCTTCGTACGAAATGCAGAAAACCAGAAACGGTTCATTACCAATGCCAGCCACGAACTGAAGACACCACTGGCTATTATTTCCGTCAATGCGGAAGCTATGGAAATGATGGAAGGGAAAAATGAATTCACCGAAGGCATCCGGAAACAGGTGCGCCGCATGTCGGGCCTCATCAGTCATCTCATCCTCCTCTCCAAGGCAGGAGAAAGCTCGAAAGCGGAACTGAAACCGGAAGTCTTTGCCCTGAAAGACGTACTCAAACGGAATGTGGAAGAATTTGACGTCCTCGCCCAGGACCAGCAGAAAAAGCTCACCCTTGCCTGCGAAGAAGATTTCAAAGTGAAGACGGATGAAAAATTTCTTTCCGAAATCCTTCACATCCTCCTTGATAACGGCATCAAGTATTGTGACGACGAAGGGACCATCACCGTTTCCGCCGTAAGAGGCCAAAAGAAGGAAATCAGACTTTCTGTCTCCAACGATTACAAAGATGGCAAAGACGTGGACTATAAACGATTCTTCGAACGGTTCTACCGGAACGATGAATCCCATAACAGCAAAAAGTCCGGCTACGGTATAGGCCTCTCCATCGCCAGGGAACTTTCCGGTCTCCTCTCGATTCCCCTTACCGTAAACTGGAAGGATGGGAGGATATATTTTACTCTCATCATGAAAGAGGGAAACTGATCGGCCCTTTTGTGCTGAATCGTTGTTCGTTGTTCGTTGTTCGTTCTTCGTTGTTCGTTCTTCGTTGTTCGTTCTTCGTGATGGTGGGCGCCTTAAACAATACAAGGCGCCCTTTTATATTTTAAAAAATTTGCAGCCGAAGGCGGCCACCTTCCCGAGTTCCCCGACACTCCCGAAATGACTCCCGAGGCCCCGATTCAAAAGTTTCCGGATCAATAGCTTCGTTTCGAAAGAAAATTTAGAGTTTTTTAATAAGTGCCTTGACAAAAAATCCCGTCCGCGTTATTCTTTCCCTTGGATGACATGAGGCGTCCAATTCATATGGGTATCCCGGTGGGAGCTTAAAATGATGAGGATTCCTCGCTTCAAGGGAAAATTTCCCGGGCATCCGCGCAGTAACCGTCTCGGAGCTGCAGCGGGTCAGGGAGGAAATCGGACCGCAGATGTCTCCGAAAAATTCATATCGCTTGGATTGTAATAACCGAGACGAATGCAGTGATTTCAAAAATACGGGCATCTTTCGGATGCCCTTTTTGTTTGGTCACCCTGTGACGAGACTGACGCATTCTCTTTGGAATGCGTCTTTTTGATTGAAATCCTGTCCCGTTGTTGCAGAAAAGCAGTAGGGAAAGCTGATTTCCCAGGAAAGGATGTCAAAAAATGATTATTGCTCACAAGATCAGCGAACTGAAAGAATTCGTTCATCAGTGCAAGAAGGAAGGCAAGTCCATCGGCCTCGTAACGACCATGGGCGCCCTTCATGAAGGCCACGCTTCCCTGATCAAGGCTGCAAGGGCTGAAAACGATATCGTCATCACCACGGTATTCGTCAACCCCACCCAGTTCGGACCGAACGAAGACTATGCCAAGTACCCGAGAACCCTTGAAGCCGATGCCAAAGTAGCTGAATCTGCCGGCGCAGATTTCCTCTTCAACCCGGCTCCGGAAGAAATGTATCCCCACAAGGACCCCACCTGGGTCGAAGTGGAAGGACCAATTACCAAAGTCCTCTGCGGAAGAACCCGCCCGATTCATTTCAGGGGCGTTGCTACGGTTTGCACGAAATTCTTCAACCTCACCGAATGCGACCGCGCTTACTATGGACTGAAAGATGCCCAGCAGACCCAGGTTCTCCAGCGCATGGTGGAAGACCTTTTCATGAATCTGGAACTCCGTATCTGCCCGATCGTCCGCGAAGCAGACGGTCTCGCGAAGAGTTCCCGCAATATTTACCTCTCTGCCGAAGAACACAAGGCAGCCCTCGTCCTCTCCCGCTCCCTGAAGCATGCCAAAGAAGCTTTTGAAGCAGGCGAAAGAAACAAACAGAAACTCATCGACCAGGTCATCGCAGAAATCAGGACGGAACCGATGAGCGACATCGACTATGTAGAAATGTACGGCATGCCGGGCCTCACCGAAATGGGCGAAACCATCGAAGGCAAAGCGCTCCTGGCCTTGGCCGTCAAATTTGGCAAGACAAGACTCATCGATAACGTAGTACTGGAGGCATAAGCAATGACTTACACAATGATGCATGGAAAGCTTCACAGGGCCACTGTGACGGAAGCCAATCTGAATTACATGGGAAGCATCACCATTGATGAAGATCTTCTGGATGCCGCAGGCATTCTTCCCGGTGAACTGGTACAGATCACCAACAACAATAATGGCGCCCGTCTGGAAACCTATACCATCCCGGGCAAACGGGGAAGCGGCGTAGTATGCCTGAATGGGGCCGCTGCCCGCTGCACCCAGGTAGGCGATATCGTCATCATCATGGCCTATGCCCAGATGGATGAAAAAGAAGCCCGCGCTCTCCAGCCAAAGGTCGTTATGCTGGACGAACACAACCGTCCCATGAAGGTCAGAGGCCATGAAAAGGAAAGAGAAATCGGCTGATCCCTGCGTCATTGTGGAAATACCACAGTTTTCCGGGGTCATCAAAGGACTGGCATGCAGGGTGCATACAAGCCCTTGCCGCCATCTCCTGCCCCTTCCATAAGGAGAATGCAAATGTTACAAAAAATCGTCCGTTTCTGTACGAAA
This sequence comes from Dialister sp. UBA7295, assembly GCA_002471975.1. Lineage (GTDB taxonomy): Bacteria > Bacillota > Negativicutes > Veillonellales > Dialisteraceae > Dialister. Next base: position 4,252 of record DKQZ01000004.1, read on the forward strand.
TATATGTCTGTAGGCGTCGTGCTGATCGGTATCTTCAGCGTATTCTTCCCGAGCGTCCTGAAACCCCTGGCCAAGTACATTCCTATCATGCTGGGTGTCATCATGTTCGGCATGGGCATGAGCCTTACGCCGAAAGACTTCAAAAACGTCTTCAAACAGCCAAAGAACGTGGCCCTGGGGACCCTTCTCCAGTTCGTCATCATGCCGGCCCTGGCATTTGTGCTGATTAAGCTCTTTGCCCTTCCCCCGGCCATCGCCATCGGAGTTGTATTGGTCGGCTGCTGTCCGGGAGGCACGGCATCCAACGTCATTTCCTACATTGCCCATGCCGACGTGGCCCTCTCCGTTTCCATGACCATGGTGAATACCATCCTGGCTCCTTTCGTTACCCCATTCCTCATCTGGCTCATCGCCGGTGCATGGGTCGATATTTCCTTCACCTCCATGATGATGTCCATCGTGAAGATGGTCCTCCTGCCGCTTCTGATCGGTGTCGGCTTCAACTATTTCTTCCCGAAACAGGTTGCCAAAGTCACCACTGTGACCCCGCTCCTCTCGGCTCTCGTCATCATCTTCACCGTAGGCTGCGTCGTATCCCTCTCCGGTCATACGATTATCGATAACGGTCTCATTATCCTGGCAGTCGTGATCCTTCACAACCTTTTCGGTATGCTCCTCGGTTTCATCTGTGCAAAGAAATTCGGCATGAACAAAGCCCAGATCCGCGCCATGTCCATCGAAGTAGGCATGCAGAACTCCGGCCTTGCTTCCACCCTCGCCCTCATGTACTTCACAGCAGCCGGAGGCATCGCAGGCGCCATCTTCTCCGTATGGCACAACGTCTCCGGTTCCCTCTTCGCCTCCTGGTGCGTAGGCAGGGATGAAGAAGAAGAACAGGAAAACAAATCCCTTGCCGGTGAAGCTGCGAAATAAGATTTTAGCAGTTAGCAGTTAGCGAACAAGCCTGATTGAAAAAGCCTTTTGGATTCCAAAGAATCCGAAAGGCTTTTTATGTGAAGAAACAGACAAGGCGACCGACGGCTGAAACAATCCCGGGACGAAAGACTCTATCGGCAGGCAGGAAGGCTTTCCCCCGGGGAAGCTGGCCCAAAGGGCATGAAAGGGCTGGGAATGGAATCCGGCCCGGAGGCCTCTGATGGAAAGCTTTTCCCGGACAGAAAGGTATCAGCAAAGCTGACGGACAGGATGACTGACGTTTGCCCCTGCACGATCCATTCAAGCCGAAAATGTAGAAACAGGGAAACATGCTACCGGGCCCCACCTTCCCTGGATAGGAAGGTGCCTGCGGAGCAGGCGGACAGGTGTTTTATCCCTGCAAGTCGTAAATGAGATAAAAGGCAAATGATAAGGCTTCCCCCCGGGGAAGCTGGCCCGAAGGGCCTGAAAGGGCATGGAATGGAATCCGGCCCGGAGGCCTCTGATGGAAAGCTTTTCCCGGACAGAAAGGTATCAGCGAAGCTGACGGACAGGATGATGACGTTTGCCCCTGCACGATCCGTTCAAGCCGAAAATGAAGAAATCGGAAAACATACTACCGGGCCCCACCTTCCCTGGATAGGAAGGTGCCTGCGAAGCAGGCGGATAGGTGTTTTATCCCTGCAAGTCNNGCCCGAAGAGCCTGAAAGGGCAAATCGATTCGAAGAACAGATATTTTTTGCATAGAAGGCGGCGGCCCGATGACCGCCCAATATTATGGGGCTATACACGGACGGTGCTAAAATGCTCTTTCCTGTCGAATTTCACCTGCCACCCCGGCCAGGGGGCAGGTGTTTTTCATCTCCTGCAGGCTTTTCAAACTCATCTGTTTACCTTTCCCATATACTCATGCCGCCGTTACGGCACACCTTCCCGCACCCCG
>DKQZ01000029.1:0-4305 GCA_002471975.1 Dialister sp. UBA7295
ATTCAATCATAGGGTGCTTACCTTTTATGGCCTGAGTCAGTTACGGTATTCGTGAGTTAGCCTCGCAATGGCACGCCCCATAAGAGCCAATCTCGAAATTTCGTGATTCGTTGTTCGTGGTTCGGGAAGGTGGCGGCCTGACGGCCGCGGAGTATATATCGAGCCTTTGGCTCCCGATTGTGCTGGGTGAATTTTTTCTCATATGTGCGGTTCGTCCCCTCTTGAGGAGGGCCTTCCCGCTTTTGGATAGAGGCAGTTATCCCGGAAATCTTTCGCCAGGCAGCTCCATCATCTGCTTCGCGGTTTTGCTATTAACCATTAACCTCAATGTGAAGTTCGTCCATAAGACAGTTTCCTTTCGGAATAAAGCTGCCCGACGATTAACCATTAACCTCAATGTACAGTTCGTCCGTAAGTCAGTTTCCTTTTTGAACAAAGCGGTCCGGCAATTAACTATTAACCATAATGTACAGTTTTTCATCCTGAATGACCTTCTGCGAACTGATAACTGCTAACTGATAACTAAAAAAGACAGCCTCCCGCACGAGAAGCTGCCTTTTCTTTATACATTTATAGTAACGGACTGATGACCGCCTGGAAATATCTGTCCAGTTCCTCGGGACTTTCTTTCATATCTCTCTTGACCCACCACTGGACCATTTCCACGAAGGTTCCGGTGATGTGATTCAGGAGGAAAGGCCTCGGCACGTCGCAGGCCGGTTTCTTGTCGGTGAGGACGTAGGAGGAAATCAGTTTCGTCAGGGCCATTTTGAAATAGCGCATGAAGATATCGCTGCTTTCCGAAACGAGAAGGTCATGGACGTGGTTCGTATTTGCCTTGATATGCTGGAGCAGATGGCAGAAAACGGGATCCCGTACGCCCGGGGCGAAATGGGGGTCGCTGGGCATATTGTCATTCAGCACCCCTTCGATGATATGGTCGAAAAGTTCCCGGCACATTTCGGCGAGCAAACTGTCCTTCGTCTCGAAATGGGCATAGAACGTGGACCGGCCGATATTGGCACGGTCGATGATTTCCTGGATGGTGATCTTCGAATACGGTTCTTCTGATAAAAGGGCGCCAAAAGCATTGAAAATGGCGGCTCTCGTCTTCTGCTGTCTGCGGTCCATGATATTCCCCTCGATACTGTTAGTTACTGTACGAAATGTTCGTTATTAATCATAGTGTAGTATAAAATGGGGAGAAATACAAGGGGAGGGGGGTGGGGGAACAGGAAGAGTTTAATAATTCAAGTAAGTGATAGAACTTTTGAATCGGGGGTGTCGGGAATCTCGGGACTATCGGGGTTATCGGGAAGGTGCGGGGCTTTCGCAGCACGAGTATAAATGGGCGATTGTGTCAGAAAAGATTATATATTGAAACGGAAACTGAAGGTGTAATTGCATTTGAATCGGGAGTGTCGGGAATCTCGGGTATGTTCGGGGTTATCGGGAAGGTGTGCCGCTTTCGCGGCACGATTATAAATGGGGCCAATACTCTCATGGCATGTTGAACCATTAACGAAATTTACAGTTTCCCATAGGGCAGTTTTTTGACAGAAAGCTGTGGGCTGTTAACTATTAACCTCAATGTCCAACTTGATGCAAGGGAGTCCCCTTTTCAAATGAAGTCGGCAAACCTGTTAACTATTAACCCCAATGTTCAGTTTCCCGGAAGTCAGTTTCCCTCTGGAATAGAGTCGGTGAACCTGTTTTCTGTTAACTCCAATGTACAGTTTTCCACAAGACGGTTTTCTTTCGGCATTAAGCCATTACCCATTACTTTCATTCCCGGTTTCTTCACCTGAGGATACTCTCTCCGAACTGATAACTGCGAACTGATAACCCAAGCAAAAAGCCGTCCCGACGAATATCGGGACGACTTTTATTTCTACAAAATCAGAATGCTGCTTTGACGGAGCCGCCGTATTTCTTTTCGATGAAGTCTTTGACTTCCTTGCTCTGCAGGGCTTTCATGAGTTTCTGCAGTTCCGGACGTTTTTCATCGCCTGCGCGGACGGCTACGATATTGGCATAGGGGGAATCAGCGCCTTCTGTGTAGATGGCGTTCTTCGGATCCAGTTTGGCAGCCAGGGCGAAGTTGGAGTTGATGATGGCGATATCTGCATCTTCGAGAGCTCTTGGGAGCTGGGGAGCGTCGAGTTCGGAGAATTTCAGGTTCTTCGGGTTGGAAGCGATATCCTGCGGAGTTGCGGTAATCGGAGCACCGTCTTTCAGCTTGATCAGTCCTGCGGACTGGAGAACGAGAAGAGCGCGGCCGCCATTGGTCGGGTCATTCGGGATGGCTACATGAGCGCCTTCGGGAAGGGCTTTGATGTCTTTGATCTTGTTGGAGTAAACGCCCATCGGTTCGAGATGAACAGCGCCGATGGAAACGAGCTTCAGGTTTCTGGATTTGCAGAATTCTTCGAGGTACGGTTTGTGCTGGAAAAAGTTGGCATCCAGGGATTTATCGTTCAGGGCCAGGTTCGGCTGTACATAGTCATTGAATTCGACCAATTCTACATTGACCCCTTCTTTGGCCAGTTTGTCTTTGACTGCATTGATAATTTCAGCATGGGGAACGGGGGATACGCCGACTTTGATGGAAACTGCTTTGGCAGCAGAAGATGCAGCAGATTTTGCCGGAGCTTTCTCTCCTCCGCAGCCTGCGATGAAACCTACGGCAGTCAGAGCTGCCAGGGATGCGATGATTGCTTTTTTGAAGTTCATAATTTGCCTCCTGATGATTTTGGGAAATAAAAAAATCCATCGCCTGCTGGGACGAAGGATTCTGTTCGCGGTACCACCCATGTTCACTTTCCCGTCGCCGGAAAAGCCTTATGAAGTACAATCATACTTCTCATCTGTAACGGGAATTCCCGGCCTGCTTAATTGTTTGGCAGGCAGGCTCAGAGGCCATCTTCAGCAATCGTTTCCGTGCCCGTTCCCACCGGCGGGGGCTCTCTTTACCGTTTCGGAATGCTTACTCTTCTCATCTTCGCCTGTATGTAGTTGGATACAATATAGCATTATTTGCGTCTTTTCGTCAAGGGATTTTTTAGCCAGGCGGGAAAAGTATGGGTGGAGTCTTTTTGCAGTTACTTTGGTTTGAGTCAGTAACGGTATTCGGGACTTAGCCTCATCTCGGCACGCCGCTGAACTGTCAATCTCGAGAAATCGGGGTGCGGGGTGCGGGGTGCGGGAAGGTATCGCCGCTGATGCGGCGATGAATTTATATGGGGAATGTACACAGGCGGGAGGATATGGATGGAGGCTCTTTGCAATTACTTTGGTTTGAGTCAGTAACGGTATTCGGGAGTTAGCCTCATCTCGGCACGCCGCTGAACTGTCAATCTCGAGAAATCGGGGTGCGGGGTGCGGGAAGGTATCGCCGCTGATGCGGCGATGAATTTTTATAGGGACTTTGCACAGGTGAGGGAAGACGGATTTCAGTTCTTGGGGACGTGGCACGAAAAATATAAAAAAGGAAAGACCTCTTTCCGAACCGTTCACGAAAAGAGGTCTTTTTATTGCACTTTGAATGTATGCTGAATGGGACTATCCATCAGCAGGGCCATAGGCCTGCGGCCGCAAGGCCGCTTTATAAGATTGGTTCCCGAAGGGAACCATATCCTTCCCGACAACCCCGAGAACCCCGGGATTCCCGACATTCCCGATTCAAAAGCTTCCGGGATGATTGGATCAACAGTCCGGCTTGCTATGGATTCAATCCTCTGCCAGCACAGACTTGATGATTCCCACCGCTTTCTCCAGATCTTCCATGGGAATATTGAGGGCCGGGAGTAATCTGATTTTCTCTTTTGCCGTCAGGGCGACTATGCCTTTTTCGAGGAGCTTGGGGATGATGGTTCCTACCGGTTTTTCCGGTTCGATGCCCAGCATGAGGCCCATGCCGGCCACCGATTTGACGCCTTTGGCGCCTTCGAAGGATTTCTTGATGAAATATCCTTTTTCAGCGACTTCTGCCATCAGTTTGTCATCGAGACGCTGATAGATGGAAATAGCTCCTGCGCAGGCGATGGGATTTCCGCCGAAGGTAGAGCCGTGGGAGCCCGGGGTGTATACGTTTTCTGTCTTTTCATTAAAGAAAGTAGCCCCCAGCGGCAGTCCTCCGCCGATGCCTTTGGCGGTGGAAACGATATCGGGCTGGACGTCATAATTCATATAGCCGTAGAGTTTGCCCGTTCTGCCGTTTCCGCTCTGCACTTCATCCACGATGAGAAGGATGTCATGTTCATGGGCGTATTTGTTGATTCCTTCGAAAAATTCCTTTTCCAGCGG
>DKQZ01000029.1:4323-11922 GCA_002471975.1 Dialister sp. UBA7295
TTTTCGCAGAGTTCGATGAATGCGGGAAGGTCATTGGCCGGGGTATAGAGGAAACCCGGGAGGAAGGGGTCGAAATCATGATGGAAAACGTCCTGGCCCGTGGCGGTCAGGGTGGCCATGGTCCGGCCATGGAAGGAATTGACAAGGGTGACAATGGTATTTCTACCATTTCCATACTTGTCATTGGAATATTTCCTTGCCCCTTTGATGGCACATTCATTGGCTTCGGCTCCGGAATTGGAGAAGAAGACTTTTTTCATGCCCGTCTTTTCGCAGATCATTTCGGCCAGATCCGCCATGGGCTTGGAATAGAAAAGATTGGAAACATGGTTCAGCGTGTGAAGCTGCTTTGTGACGGCTTCCATCCATTTTTCATCGGCAATACCGAAAATGTCGACGCCAATCCCGCTTCCCAGGTCGATGTATTCTTTTCCTTTGTCATCATAGAGATGGGAACCTTTCCCGCTGACGAAGCACACGGGGTATCTGTTGTAAATATGGGCGATATACTGGGAATCTTTTTCAAAGGTATTCATGGGGATCTCCTTATTTCGTAAACATGGTGCCCAGCCCTTCATCGGTGAGCAGTTCTATGAGAATGGCGTGGGGGATTTCCCCGTTGATGATGAAAACTTTTTTTACTCCTTCTTCTACCGCATGGGTGCAGCAGTCCACTTTCGGAATCATACCGCCTGCAATGGTGCCGTCCGCTTTAAGGGCTTCTGCATCGGAGAGGGTGATTTTTTTAATGAGGGAATCGGGGTCCTTCGGGTCTTTCAGGACTCCATTGATATTGCTCATGATTACCATGGATTCTGCTTTTAAAGCAGCTGCAATTTTGGCGGCTGCCGTATCGGCATTGATATTGTAGGCATGACCTTCCTCATCGATGCCGATGGAGGAAATGACAGGAATATATTCTCTTTCCAGTACGTCATCGAGGATATCTTTATTGATGGAATCGATTTCTCCCACGAGGCCCAGCTTTTCATCCTGCTGATGGACTTTAATGAGTCCTCCGTCCAGTCCGCAGAGACCCACTGCTTTTCCTCCCAGGGCTGTCAGGTCGGCTACCAGGCTTTTATTGACTTTGCCGGCTAAAACCATCTGGACCACATCCATGGTCTCTTTGTCGGTCACCCGCAGGCCGTTTAAGAAATGGGATTCGATGGAAAGCTTTTTCAGCATGGAATTGATTTCCGGTCCCCCTCCGTGGACGAGAATCACATTGACTCCGACCAGACGGAGGAGCAGGATATCCTGCATCACCGATTTCTTCAGTTCCGGGTCCGTCATGGCGTTTCCACCATACTTTGCGACCACATAAGTGCCTGTATATTCTTTGATGTAAGGTACGGCCTGGGTGAGAATCTTCGCCCGTACCGCGTTGGATGTATTCATAGAGTTCCCCTTTTTAATTATCCTGAACTGTATATCTATTCAGGGTGGATGACTATCTACTAAAAGTTATCAGTTATCAGTTATCAGTTGGCCCGTTTCTGAGAACTGCGAACTGATAACTCATTTTGTTATTGAAAAATTATTTTACAGAACCAGCCCTGTTTCTTCCGGCATTCCCAGCATGATATTCATGCACTGGATGGCGGCACCCGAAGCGCCTTTGCCGAGGTTGTCGAAGGAGGAAATGACGAGGACTCTGTCATCGTTTCCTGCCACATTGATGGTCATGCTGTCTTTTCCCGCATTTTCATTGGCTGAAAGGAAGAGGCCGTTCGTTTCATCGAGAGACAGGGGAGAAACTTTGATGAGTTTGGCTCCCTCATAATGTTTCTTTAAAATCATCTGAAAATCGTCGGCTTCGATTTCTCCCGGCAGCCCGCAGGGGAGCTGGAGGAAATGGGTATGGAATCCGATGGTCACCTGCATGCCTTCATAGAAATCGTCCACGATGGGCGAGAAGAGGGGCTTTTCACAGAGATGGCAGACTTTCATGATTTCCGGAAGGTGCTTGTGATTCTGGGAAAGTCCGTACTGACGGGGCGCGAGGAGTCCTGTATTTCCACCCTTGTCATATTCGCCGATCATTTTCTTGCCGCCGCCGGAGTATCCGGTGAGCGATATGCAGTGGAGGGGATAATTGATGGGAAGGATTCCCGCATGAACCAGAGGATAGAGGATGGCAATGACCCCGGAAGCATGGCAGCCCGGGACAGCCACTTTGTCTGCTTTGGAAATCGCTTCTTTCTGCTCTTTCGAAAGTTCAGGGAACCCATAGACCCAGTCATCTGCCGTTCTGTGGGCCGTGGAAGTATCGAGGATTTTGATATCGATATCTTTGACGGCTTCCACAATTTCTTTCGAAGCTGCATCAGGCAGGCAGAGGAACATGAGGTCTGCTTCCTGGGCATATTTCTTAATGGTTTCTATATCTTTTCTCTTTTCCTCCGGGAGGTGAAGGAGCTCGATATCTTTTCTTTCGGAGAGACGGTCATGAAGGCGGAGACCTGTAGTCCCCGATTCTCCTACGATGAAAACTTTTGGCGTGTTACTCATACATGGTCTCTCCTTTCTTAATTGTCCAGCGGATAGTCCGCAAATGTGGCTACCATGACGGCTTTGATCGTCGGGAGCCGGTTGGCCGCTTCCTGGAAGGCCAGGGAGAAGGGGGCTTCGAAAACATCATCGGTGACTTCGATGCCATCCAGGCCGAAACGTTCATAAATGTCTCTGCCCACTTTGGTCTCCGTATTGTGGAAAGAGGGGAGACAGTGGCAGAAGACGGTATCCGGATTTCCTGTGTTTTTAATCATGTCCATCGTAATCCGATAGGGCATGAAGAGTTTGATTCGTTCGCCCCAGAGTTCATAGGGGTCGCCCATGGTCACCCAGACGCCGGTATAAATGACGTCCAGTCCTTTCACTCCTTCGATGGGATCATCGGTAAAGGTGAAAGTGGCGCCTGTTTTCTTGGCCACTTCTTCGCATTTTGCCGTGAATTCAGGTTCCGGGAAAAACTGCTTTGGCCCGATGATGCGGAAATCCATACCGGAAAGGGCGGCGCCTGCCATGAGGGCATGGGCCATATTGGACTGGCCGTGGCCTACGTAGGCATAGGAAATCTGGTTCAGCGGCTTTTTGAAATGTTCCTTCAAAGTGAGGAAATTGGCGAGAGTCTGGGTGGGATGGTCATAATCGGTGAGGCCGTTCCATACAGGGACTCCGGCTTTGGCGGAAAGTTCTTCCACGGCGCTCTGGGCGTAGCCCCGGAATTCGATGGCTTCAAACATGGAACCCAGGACTCTGGCCGTATCGGCAATGGATTCCTTCTTGCCGATCTGGCTTCCCGTGGGTCCCAGGTAAGTGGTGTAGGCGCCCTGGTCCCGGGCAGCCACTTCAAAAGCACACCGGGTACGGGTGGAATCCTTTTCGAAAATGAGGGCAAAGTTTTTGCCATTCAGCATCTTTATTTCTTTGCCTTCTTTCTTATCCTTCTTCAGCTTTGCGGCGAGAGTCAGATAATAATCGAATTCCTCCGGTGTGTAGTCAAGCATGGTCAGAAATGACTTGTTCAGTAAGCTTTTCATGGTTATACCTCGTTGTATGGGTGTGAACTTTTCGTGTACTGTATGATTCAATCGTGCATAAACGGTATCGAAAAGGGGAAAGGGAAAAGGGGAAGGGGGAAAGGGGTGGCGGCGCGTACAATTCATATAGCGCGCCTTTTCGGTTTCCCGGTCAGTCAACCCTCATCGGGCCAGGGCTTCCAGGATTCCTGCCACTTCCAGGGTCACCCCGGAAGGAAAGGCTTTTTCATCGGCAAAGAATGACGCATTGTGGAGGGGCGGCTTATCTTCGCCGGCACCCAGCCACATGAAGGCGCCGGGGAATTTCTGAAGATAATAGGAGAAATCTTCCGCGCACATGGAGGGGTATTCGGGCTGGGTGATTTTCTCCTCGCCCAGATAGGATTTGCCCACTTCCTGGAGGAAGGCGATTTTCGAAGGCGTATTGATCGTCGCCCCATGACCATGGACGTAATTCAGCTCCGAATGGGTGTGGAACATGACGTCCAGCCCTTTCAGGATTTCGCCGAGCCGTATTTCCATTTTCTTTCTGAGCTCAGGCGTATAGGTCCGGACCGTCCCTTCGAGGTACGCATCTTCCACGCCCACATTGTAACGGGTCCCCGCATTCATGAGGCCGATGGTGCAGACCACATTGTCCATGGGATTCATTTCTCTCGACATGAGAGACTGTACGTCAATAATGAAATGAGCCGCTGCGACTAAGGCATCGGTGCCGTTATGGGGCTGGGCGGCATGGGTGGATTTCCCCTTCACATGGACGTAGAAACGATCCGAAGCTGCCATGAGGGCGCCCGGTTTCAGGCCCATGACTCCGGCGGGGAGTCCCGGCCACATATGAAGGCCATAAATTTCAGAAACGTCACTCATCACGGGGGATGCGGAAATATGACGGCCGCCGCCTACGTCTGCTTCTTCTTCCCCGGGCTGGAATACGATTTTTACGGTGCCATGGATTTTATCCTTCATCTGGTTCAGGACCGCTGCCGAACCCAACAGGATGGCCATATGACAGTCATGGCCGCAGGCATGCATGACGCCTTCATTCTTTGAAGCAAAGGGAAGACCCGTCATTTCCGTTACCGGCAAAGCATCCATATCTGCTCTTAAAGCAGCTGTTTTTCCCGGGTGATCTCCCTTGATGATGCCAAGGACCGCATTGGGGAAAAATCCCGTTTCAAAAGGAATGCCCAGTTTCGTGAGCTCTCCCTGAATGTACTTCGAAGTCTCCACTTCTTTCCCGGAAAGCTCCGGATACTGATGAAAATGCTTTCTCCAGGCCTCTACCTGGGGGATGATTGCTGCCACTTTTTCTTTCACTTCAGCTTCAAACATAATATCCTCTTTTCTATGCCCATTTTTCGGAATTTTTATATTACTTTCATTATTTTGGATAATTACTCGCTTTGGATTGTGATAATCATACAACTTTCAGAATAAATATGCAAGTATCTGAATAAAAGTTTTTTGTAAAATTTTTGTATTTGGAAATAAATGGGAGAAATATACAGATTTTATCGGATACCGGAAATATGGGGCATGGATGCATAATTGAATTTTTATGCAGAAAATGGGAAAGTGAAAGCAGCCTGTTTCGGGTAATATATACTGGCAGGTTGAAATAACTTTTGTTTCGGGGTTATCGGGGCTATCGGGGGTCGTTTCGGGATTCCCGGGAAGGTGGCGCCCTTCGGGCGCAAATTTATAATGGGGCCTTCGGCTCTCAAATAGTCCCAGAAAGCCGGAAATCCCCGACAATCCCGAAACAAAATCTTTTCGATTCAAAAGTTCCCCTCCCGAAGAAATAGAAACCAACGATAAACCCTGCCATTTGAGGATTGGCCCCATAAAAACTCGTGCCGCGAAAGCGGCACACCTTCCCGATAGCCCCGATAACCCCGAGACTCCCGACAATCCCGAAACAAAAGTTGATTATTTCTACAGTTTTCCTAATCTGTTTACCCCTCATACATACACCTTATTAAATTTTTCGATAAATTATGATATAATTAAATCATAAGGCAGGCTGCCCGAGAACGGACAATGAAAGATATATCATGGGAGACGCCAATGGCGTATTTTTTTATGCCCGGGAGGTACCCGGAAGACGCGTGAAGACACCGCGTATGGCAGGCCTGCGAGTTAGAGGCGAAGCGCCCTGCGGCCCATGACGCACAGAGGAGGAACTATGTACGACAATTTCAAAGAGCTGGGAATTTCACCGGAGATCCTGAAAGCAGTGGAGGATATGGGTTTCGAAGAACCGACGCCCATCCAGAAAGCATCCATCCCCATTGCTTTGACCGGAAAGGATCTCATCGGCCAGGCCCAGACAGGGACCGGGAAAACCGCGGCTTTCGGCATCCCGATCCTTTCCCGGATCGATACGTCCAAACCGGGACCCCAGGCCGTCGTTCTTTCACCGACGAGAGAACTGGCCATCCAGTCTGCCGAAGAAATCAACCATCTGGCCCAGTACCTGCCCATCCATGCGCTGCCCATTTACGGCGGCCAGGATATTGAACGTCAGTTCAAGGCATTACGGAAACATCCGAACATCATCGTAGCCACCCCGGGCCGTCTCATGGATCATATGAAACGGGGCACCATCGATCTTTCCCATGTCCAGATGCTTGTCCTGGATGAAGGGGATGAAATGGTGGATATGGGATTTATCGATGATATCAGAACCATCCTGGCAGCCATTCCGGATGAACGGCAGACCATGTTCTTCTCCGCTACCATGCCCGAACCGATCAGAGAGCTGGCAGAGACGTTCCAGAAACAGCCGGAACTGGTCAAAATCAAGGCAGCCACAGTCACCATCGATCTCATCGAACAGGAATATATCGAACTTCCGGACCGTCAGAAATTTGACGCCCTCTGCCGGCTGCTCGATATGCAGGAACCGGAACTGGCCATCGTTTTCGTCCGTACGAAACGGAGAGCCGATGAAGTGACGGAAGCCTTGAAAAAGAGAGGCTACATGGCCGAAGGCCTTCATGGAGACCTTTCCCAGCAGAAACGGGATACCGTAGTCCGTCAGTTCAAAGAATCCACCATCGATATCCTGGTAGCAACAGATGTTGCTGCACGAGGCCTAGATATTTCCGGCGTCACCCATGTATACAATTTCGATATGCCCCAGGATCCGGAAATCTACGTACACCGCGTAGGACGTACCGGCCGCGCAGGCAAGACAGGCCTGGCAGTAACCTTCGTCATTTCCAGGGAAATGGGACAGCTCCGGGATATTGAAAGAGTCATCCGCCGCCGTATCAAGAGACGGTCTGTCCCCACCCTTTCTGAAGTCATCGAAGGCAACCAGAAGGCTGCCATTGAAAGCCTTTCCGATACGGCCCAGGGCGGCGGCCTGGAGGAATACAGGGAAAGCGCGGAAGACCTCCTGAATGATGTGGACTCTGTATCCCTGGTGGCTGCTGCTATCAAGCTGCTCACCAAACAGCCTGATGTGACACCGGTCAAGATTACAGAAGAAATGCCCAATTTCCGCAGACGCAAAGGAGCTCCCCGCCGTCACTTCGATGGAGACCGTCCCCGGAGAAGAAGAAATTCTGAAGGCGGCCGCCGCTTTGAAGGCAAAAGGCAGCGCCGTTTCGACAATCATTCCGGCCAGCCCCGTCAGAATAACGGCAAAAACATTCACGAATCCAATTTCAAACCTTACTTCAGGGAAAACTAATAGAAAAAGCTGTGAAGAAGTGCAAATCATTTCTTCACAGCTTTTTTTAACAGGTTTCTTCGACAGTCTGTCAGAGAGACTTGTTAAAAAAGGAGATATAGTGTATTCTATATTCATAGAAATAAATATAAAGGAGGCTGTCCTATGAAAAAAGTGATTATGATTAAAATTCCCGGCTGTCCCTACTGCGCCAATGCCAGAAAGGCCATTAGCCTTCTGCAGGAAGAAGAACCATACAAAGACATCAGGGTGGAGGAAATCGATGAAACCACCCAGCCGGACCTGGCAGCGCCCTATGGAAAGGACTACTACTACGTGCCCAGCCTTTTTGCTTATGTGTGATAAAGAAGC
>DKQZ01000010.1 GCA_002471975.1 Dialister sp. UBA7295
AGGCTGACCATCAGGCGGCCTTTGGCCGCCAATTTCCATTCCTCCCCCCCCTATGACGCCTCTGGCGCCAGCTCCCCCTGGGGGGAGCCTTTTCTCTCTATTAGCCATTTCTAACGGCTAACGGCTAACGGCTAACGGCTAACGGCTAACTGCTAACGGCTGATGACTGAAAGAATAAATTTTCAAAAACCACAATGTTAACCTTGAACTTACCACCCTGTTGTTATATCATTACATATGTAAACGTCATATATTTATGATGGTAACGAAATGTTAACAATGAGGTGGAAGTCATGATCAGAGAAGAAGCTGCCCTTGATGGCAGGACGAAGTCCAAAGAAGTTGTTTCCTTCGGGTTATTTACAGCGCTGATTGCCATCGGGGCCTTTATCCGGATTCCGGTGCCTGTATGTCCTTTTACGCTGCAGCTTTTGTTTACGACCCTGGCAGGATTGATTCTGGGAAGCCGGAAGGGCGCTTTATCGGTGGCCCTGTATGTCATCCTGGGCCTGGCAGGAGTTCCCGTGTTCACGGAAGGCGGCGGACCATCCTATATTTTCCAGCCCACCTTCGGTTACCTCATCGGATTCATCCTGGGCGCCTGGCTCACGGGGAAGATCCGGGAATCCTTCGATACCTGGTCCTTTGGCAAAGTCCTCTTTGCAAACCTGGCAGGCCTCGCCATCGTTTATCTTCTCGGCATGATTTACGTCTATATCATCAATAATTTCTACCTTGGCACCCCGATCGGCATCTGGCCCGTAGTTCTTTACTGCTTTATCCTCGCCGTTCCGGGAGACATCTGTCTCTGCATTCTCGCCGCCGTCCTCTCCGGGAGACTGGCAAGAGCAGTTGGAATTGACTGAATGAAAAAATAAAATCCTGATTCAGGAATCTTTTGAATCGGGATTGTCGGGAGTCTCGGGATGATCGGGGCTCTCGGGATGGATATGGCTGGCTGCGCCAGCCAATCTTACTGTTGGGGCCTCTGGCCCGCACTATTGGGGCAAACGTTACTGGGAACCAGGAACTTTTATGCGAGTCCCTTACAGTATTTCCCCTGATTTGCAATGAATCATCTAACTGCTAACGGCTGACTGCTAACTGCTATTAGCCATTACCCATTACCCATTTTATTTCCACTATATTTTCGAAAGAAGGCATTTTTCATGAGTAAAGGATTATTTATCACCGGTACGGATACGGACATCGGCAAGACCTATGTGACCGCCCTCATTGTGAAAACCATGCGCCAGGCCGGCTATGATGCAGGCTATTACAAGGCAGCCATCAGCGGAGCTCCTACCGTGGCAGCTTCTGATGCCGGTTTTGTAAACAAATTTGCAGAAATCAATGAACCGGAGGATATGATCCTTTCCTACCTCTATCAGCACGCCGTTTCCCCGCACCTGGCTGCCAAACTGGAAGGCCATCCGCTGGAAAAAGACGTCATCCTCAAAGCCTGGAAACGGGTGACCGAAAGATATCCCTACGTCACCATGGAAGGTTCCGGCGGCATTGTTTGCCCTATCCGTCATGATGAAAAAGCCGTTTACTACCTGGAAGACATCATTCACTGGCTGAACCTTTCCGTTTTAGTCATTGCCGATGCCGGATTGGGGACCATCAACCACGTCGTTACCACCTGTGAATATATCAGAAATAGAAATATTCCGATTCAGGGTATCATCCTGAACAACTGGAAAGGCGGCGTCATGGAAGAAGACAATGTGAAAATGATTGAAGAAATCACAAAAGTCAAAGTCATCGCCAAAGTCAGAAAAGGCGATACCATTCTCGACATCGATCCGAAAGTCCTGGCCGCATGTTATCAGGAAGTATAAAAGGGAGAATGAAAATGGCAATCAATTGGGAAGAAGAAGACAAGAAATACATCTGGCATCCAGCCATGCAGATGAAAGATAATGAAGTATTTCCACCAGTCGTCGTAGACCATGCCAAAGGTGTCTACCTCTACGATACCCATGGAAAAGAATACCTGGATATCATTTCCTCCTGGTGGTGCAACCTTCTGGGCCACTGCAATCCGGAAATCAATGAAGCCCTGAAACAGCAGATTGACCAGCTGGAACACGTCATTTTCACCAACTTCACCCATAAACCGGCCATCGAACTGGCCCGTGAACTGGAACCGCTCCTCCCGAAGGGACTCACCAGATTCACCTTCCATGACAATGGCTCCTCCTCTGTCGAAGCTGCCCTCAAAATGGCCTTCCAGTATCAGTACCAGACCGGCCATCCGGAACGGACCCGTTTCATGTGCCTCCCTGAATCCTATCATGGCGAAACCATCGGCGCCCTCTCCGTAGGCTCCATGGACCTCTATGCCAAGATTTTCCACCCCATGCTCATGAATAACATTCATTTCCAAGGACTGGACTGCTATCGCTGCCCCTATGGCAAGACAAGAGAAACCTGCCAGGTAGAATGCTTCGAAGACGCAGAAAAAGCCTTTGAGAAATACGGCAAAGAAACAGTGGCCTGCATCGTCGAACCAATCCTCCAGGGCGCAGCCGGCATGAGAATCTACCCGGCCGAATATCTCAGAAAACTCAGAAAACTCTGCGATGAATACGGAGTCCTCTTAATCGACGATGAAATTGCAGCCGGCTTTGGCCGGACCGGCAAACTCTTTGCCATCGAACACGCAGGAGTTTCCCCGGACATCCTCTGCACCTCCAAAGGCCTCACTGCCGGATATATGCCTATGTCTATTACCATCACCACCGACAAAGTCTACGATGCCTTCTATGATGACTATGGCACCCATAAAGCCTTCGTACACAGCCATACCTACGCAGGAAACCCCATGGGCTGCGCCATCGCCCTGACGGTGCTGAAAATCCTGAAACGGGACCATATCCTCGAAAAAGTCAATGAAAACGGGAAATACCTCCATGAAAAACTGATGGAAGCCCTGGGCAATCATAAAAACATGGGCGAAATCCGTCACATCGGACTCATCAATGCCATGGAACTCGTAGAAGACCCCAGGACAAAGAAAGCCTTCGACCCCTCCAGACGCGTAGGCTGGCATATCTTCCGGAAAGCCATGGACCTGGGACTCGTCCTCCGTCCAATGGGAGACATCATCTACTTCAACCCGCCCCTCAACATCTCCAGAGAAGACATGGATAAAGCCGTGGCTCTCTGCAAAGAAGCCGTCGAATCCGTACTTGGAAAATAAGCCTTTAGCCGTTAGCAGTTAGCCGTTAGCCGTTAGCCGTTAGAAAGAATGGGTGCCTTTATTCATGGCATCCATTTTTTTATTGGAAAAAACGGGGAGCGGGGTGCGGGTTGCGGGGTGCGGGAAGGTGTGCCGCTGATGCGGCACGAATTTAGATGGGAAATGTGCTCAGACGAGGTTAAAAAGCCCGTACAAGACGAAACGTTACAGGCTCCCCAGGTTTGGGGAGCTGTCTGCGAAGCAGACTGAGGGGTCGTACTACAGTTTCATGTCGAAAATGAGACCAACTGACAAACCATACTCGTGCCAGATGAGGAAATCGGTCAGCAAGTGCTCTCCCTCAGGAGAGCTCAAGGGCAGCGGTGAGAGGGCGAGTGTAGTAAAAAACCTGCACTATACATGCAAGGCACATATGAGGAAAACGGAAAGATTGACAATCGGGCCCCACCCTTCCGAGTGCTGGAGGCTGCTGAA
>DKQZ01000089.1 GCA_002471975.1 Dialister sp. UBA7295
AACTGATAACTAATAACTATTTCCCCTAAAGTTTTTAAATAATGATTTTTATTTTTGTACACCCCCATTTTTTATGGGGAGTCTGCACAGGCAATGAAAAATGATTCCGCCAGAAGGAGCAGAATCATTTTTATTACTTATGTTTTTATCCCAGATACTTGACGGGAATGACCAGCGTATCTCTGTCCAGGGCTGTCAGGTTTTCTGCCATGCAAAGGATGGCGCCCGTGCCTCTTTTGAGGTTTGTCCGGTCCAGTACGGAGAAGCTGGAGGTCATCTTTTTCTCGGGATGGGCGGTCTTTTTGATTTCTATGGGGTAGAGGGTGCCATTTTCTTCCAGCACCAGATCGATTTCCCTGCTGTCTTTATCCCGATAATAATAGATAAACGGCCTTTTGCCATTGTGCAGGTAACTTTTCATGATTTCGGAGACCACGTAGTTCTCAAAAAGGGCACCATTCATGGCTCCTGCCATCAGTACTTCCGGGGAAGTCCAGCGGGTAAGGTAACTGACGAGACCGGTGTCATAGAAATAGAGTTTTGGCGTCTTGATGAGCCGCTTCAGTGTATTGTTTGAATAGGGATGGAGGTAGAAGATGAGCCCCAGGGTTTCCAGAATATGGAGCCAGTTTTTTACCGTGGCCTGGTTGATGGCCGCTTCGTCGGCAATGGCTTTGTAATTTACGAGCTGACTGTCTTTGGCGGCCAGAATGGTCATAAAATTAAAAATTTTGAGGGGATCCAGTCCGGCGGAAATATTTCTTGCATCTCTTTCTAAAAGAGTACGGATATAGGCGGAGTAAAAAGTATTTCGCTCATTGGCTGCACCGCTCCGAAGGGCAGGCATGGAACCTTTCCATATTTCCTCAAAAACTTCAGGCGCTGAACGGGCCGGTACTTTTTCTTTCCTTTGCAGCAGGCTTTCGAGAGAGACTTTGAATGGGGGCTGCGGGAGGCCATCTATTTCCGCCTGGGAAAGGGAGAATAAATTGAGCAGGGCCACCCGTCCGGCCAGGGATTCCTGCACGCCTTCCATGAGCCGGAAAAGCTGGGAGCCGGTGAGCCAGAAATCTCCCGGGCGATGGTCTCTGTCAATCATCATTTTTATAGTGCGGAAAAGTTCCGGCGCATATTGCACTTCATCAATCAGGATGGGAGGCTTATGAATCTGGAAAAAGAGGGCTGGATCTCTCTTTGCCAGGGATAATTCTGTCAAATCATCCAGAGAAACATATTCGCGGGGAGCTCCTTCTTTCATCAGCTCCTGAAGCATGGTGGTTTTCCCGACCTGTCTGGGACCCGTAATCAGGATGGCTGCATATTCTTCGGAAAGCTCCAGCACTTTCTTTTGAAGGGTACGGGTTATGTAATTCATGGGGGTCTCCTTTCGACCAAAATGTTATTGTAATAATATTTTAGCCGAAATTTATTGAGCTGACAAGTTTATTTCGTGATGGCATCATGCTGAAAGTGTAAAAGGGCAGTCATCTTTTGGTATTTTGAGAAATACTTGTCAGATCACTGCCTTGGACCGCCTTTCCATGAAGAGGCGGTCGTTTATTCCTTTTCTTTGGAAATTATTGAAAATGGCCTGTTATTCCATCTGACCATGATGGTATGGGGACCGCTCGCGTTTTGCTGTCATGACAGTAAATGTTAAACGATGGGCCTGTCCTTGTTATCTATTCTTTTTTCAGTTACAATAAGAACGGAAAGTAATTAGAAATGGAGGGGAGTTTCATGAATTACATAGTTCGCACGCTGGAGAAGACGGTTCTGGAGCTCTCCGGTGAGTATGCGATGATCCTGGTGGCGGGGCCCCGGGGTTCCGGGAAGACCACCATGCTTCGTAAAATGGCAGACGACAGGGGCATGAATTTCGTCACATTGAAGGAGGAAGGGGAAAAAGCACTGGCAGAGAGGGACCCGGAGGGGTTCCTGGAAGAACACAGGCCTCCTCTTTTTGTGGATCATATCGATGAAGTGCCTTCTCTGCTTTCAGCCCTGCAGCAATGGGCTCACGGGACGGAAAGGAAGGGAGTCATCTGGCTGGCGGCCAGGGATGGGGAGGAAGTCATCCGGAATTCGCCGGTGACCCTGGCGGGAGACCTGATCCTTCTGCACCTGCTCCCTTTGTCCCAGGCGGAAATCGATGGCCTGGACCTTCCGCCTTTCCGGCTGCCCCTTTCTATTTCCAAAGAGGACAGGAAGAAATATCCTTCCCGGTCGGGGACTGAAATCTATAAGGAAATATGGACCGGTTCCTTCCCGGCCATCCGGGGCGGAGCGGTAGAGCGGAATGTGTACTATGCGGGCTATGTGACCAATCTCATCGAGGAAGATGTGAAGGGGCTCACCAGACTCCGGAGCAGCCGCAGATTTCTTGATTTCCTCATGGATCTGGCGGCCTGGGACGGACAGTCCCTCAATTATGACGGCATAGCCCGGGAAACGGGAGTGACCGCCATTACGGCGAGGAAATGGGTCCGGATTCTGGAGGAGCTGGGCATCCTTTTCCTCCTTCCCGCTTACCGTCATGCGGCTTTGAAACGGGGTGTCCGCACGCCGAAACTGTATTTCATCGATACAGGACTTGTCTGTTATCTCCGCAGCCGGAAATCCCCGGCTGCGGCCATGGCAGGGGCCCTGAAAGAAGTGCTTTTTGAAAATTATGTGGTTTCGGAAATACGGAAAAGCTATATCCATCGCGGGAAAAAAGCGGATCTTTACTATTACCGGGAACCAAATCGCTGGGAAATCCAGCTGCTTGCGGAGCATGAAGAAACCATATTTCCACTGGAAATCGATACGACTACCCATCCTGCCCTGTCCCGGGCAGAGGATTTCACCCTTCTGGATGGGGCAGGACTTCCCCGGAGCCCGGGGTCCGTGCTCTGCCTGATGCAGGGCGTAAGGGATCTGGGGCGGGGAATCATGGCTTTTTCCGTGAATTTCCTGGGCTGAATTTCAATATTTCATCGGAGGTCCCATGCTGATTCCCTATGCCGCGCCGGCGGAACCGTTTCATAAGGAAACGGAAATCAAAAAATCCATATTCATCGCCCATCTGGTGCCGGTCACTTCCGAAGAAGAGGCCCGGCAGTCGCTGGAGGGATTTCGGAAACAATATAAAGATGCCACCCATAACTGTTATGCCTGGCGCATCGGGACGGAAAGGGTCCTGGAGAAATCGGGGGATGACGGAGAGCCCCAGGGAACGGCGGGCCATCCCATGCTTCATGTGCTCCAGATGCAGAAATTGACCAACGTCCTGGCCGTGGTGACCCGTTACTTTGGCGGCATCAAACTGGGGGCGGGCGGACTTACAAGGGCCTACAGCGGATCCCTGGCGGATGCGGTGAAAGAGGCGTCCATCGTCATTTACACACCCTATGAATGCTATGAAATCATCCTGCCCTATCCGGCGGTGGGAGGATTTGAAAATTATATCAAAGACAAGGATATCATCGTCAGAAATCGCAGCTTTGCGGACAAAGTGCGGATGACCATCCTCTGCCTCCCGGGCGAGGCAAAAACCCATCTCCGCTTCTTCACCGATCTCACAGGGGGAAAGGCGGGAATCGATAAATTGGGGGAGGAGTATGTGAAGATTCGTCGGAGTCATTAGTCATATACTGTGGTCTGAGTCAGTTACGGTTTTCGGGATTAGCCTCACATCGACATGTCCCTTTCGAGTCCATTCCGAAATTTCGGGGTGCGGGATGCGGGGTGCGGGAAGGATTGGCTGCTGATGCAGCCAATGATTTTATATGGGAACTGACGAGACGATTGGCAGTTACCCGGGGTTGAGTCTCGTACGGTATTCGTGAGTTAGCCTCACCACGGCACGCCCCATTCGAGAAAATTTCGAGATTTCGTGATTCGTGGTTCGTGGTTCGTGAAGGTATTGCCGCTGATGCGGCAATGAGTATATATGGGGACTTTCCCAGGCGTGTTAGTTTTCCCGATGAGACACTGGCGGTTATTCATCGATGGCGACCTGCTCCCCGCGTTAGGGGAGCTCCCGACAGGGTGAAGGGGCGTACGATCGTAACCATCGGAACTGACTCTGAATGGTTCATGCGTACCGTAATTATCTTTGAGTCATTAGTCAGATATGGCGGCTTGAGTCAGCTTCGGTATTCGTGAGTTAGCCTCATATCGACATGCCCCTTTCGAGTCCATTCTGAAATTTCGGGATGCGGGGTGCGGGAAGGATTGGCTGCTGATGCAGCCAATGATTTTATATGGGAACTGACGAGACGATGGGCAGTTACCCGGGTTTGAGTCTCGTATGATGTTCTTGGGTTAGCCTCACCACGGCACGCCCCGTTCGAGAAAATTTCGAGATTTCGTGGTTCGTGATTCGTGGTTCGGGAAGGATTGGCTGCTGATGCAGCCAATGATTATATATGGGAACTGACGAGATGATGGGCAGTTACCCGGGTTTGAGTCTCATACGGCTTTCGGGTCTTAGCCTCACCACGGCATATGGCTTTCAGCCCATTTTCGAGATTTTGGGGGTATCGGGGAGGTGCGGCGCTGATGCGCCGCACCTTTGTATGGGTAATGTGCACAGGCGAGGCGGATTGACTTTTGTGACACTCATAGTCCGACATCGCTCATGACTTGCTCCCCGCGTTAGGGGAGTTCCCGACAGGGTGAAGGGGCGTACGATGGCCGCCATCGGAATTGACTATACATGTTCCATGCGTAACGTATATCTTTGTACAGTTTGGCAGTTGCTGTGGATTGGAGCTCATACAGTATTCGGGAGTCAGCCTTACATCGGTGAGCCCTTTCGAGTCCATTTCCCGGATTTCGGAGTTATCGGGGACTTTTGGACAACTGATAACCGAAAACTGATAACTAACGGCTGAAAACGAAAAACCATCAAAGGAGCAGAATTATGGAGCAGGACTACACGGATCTCATCCATTCTTTCCACGAGACCTGGGATACGTTCCCGGGGGTGGCGAGGATTGTGGACAGATTTCATCATACCCTTGCGGTCAATCCTTTTGCCGAAAAACAGGGCATGAAAGTGGGCGAAATCTGCGCCGAGAGAAAGTCGCCGGAAAATCACCGGGGCTGCCTCAAACGGAAAGTCCTCTCTACGGGAAAAGCAGGCATCGACCGGCCCTCAGAGGGAAAGATCCGGGGATGGCTCCCCGTGAAGGGCTATCCCGACGTGGTGATTCACTTTTCCCTGACTCTTCCGGAAGTGGCGGAGTGGGCGGGAAAGTGAATGCGGGGCGTACTTTCTTTTGTCTCTTTCGAAAAAAGTGTGATAAAAAGTGATCAGAATCCTGTTCGTGAGAATGACTGCGTTCTCAGACTGATTATTTTGATGTTTCGCCTGTGTTCGAATTATACTTTTGGGATTATAATCCAAAAAGTATTTAAAATTCAGAAGTTTTTGGATTTATTTCCAAAAACTTCTTTTTTCATGACATTTTTGGATTATAATGGAGAAAATAAAATGAAAATCATTTCGGGGGTGAAACTGATGGAACTTATATCTCGTCCTGATTATTTGAATTTCCTGCAGCAGTTCAGGGAAAAGCGGCTGATTAAAGTCATTTCCGGCGTGCGGCGCTGTGGGAAGTCTACTTTATTTACCCTGTTTCAAAGGCAGCTACTGAAAGAAAATGTGTCCCCGGAGCAGATGATTTCCATTAATTTCGAAGATTTACGGTTTTCAGCGCTCACCGATTACAGGAAGCTTCACGAATATGTGCTCTCTCACGCACTCCCGGACAGGATGAATTATATATTTCTTGATGAAATCCAGCAGGTCCCGCAGTTTGAAAGGGCTGTGGACAGCCTTTTTCTTCACAGCAATCTGGATATTTACATGACTGGTTCTAATGCCTGGTTTATGTCGGGAGAATTGGCCACGCTTCTGGCCGGCCGGTATGTGGAGATTTCCATGCTTCCCCTGTCTTTTCGGGAATTCTGTACAGGCGATGCCAATGCGTCTAAGAGAAGCGTAATGGCCAATTTCAATGCATACCTTCAGCAGGGCTCTTTCCCCTATACACTGCGGTTTGATGGCAGGCAGGAAGATGTCGACGTGTACCTGGACGGGATTTACAGTACGATTATGCTGAAAGATGTGGCAGCCAGGCATCGAATCACTGACGTCATGCGGCTGGAAAGTGTTTTTCGTTTCCTCATGGACAATGTGGGAAGCCTGATTTCCATCAAAAAGATTGCGGATTCCCTGACCAGTATGGGCAGGAAAACGGACAGCAAAACTTTGGAAAAATATGTGAAAGGATTGAAAGACAGTCTGATTCTCTACGAAGCGCCCCGCTATAATATCCGGGGTAAGCAGCTTTTGTCTACTCTGTCGAAATATTATGCCGTGGACCTGGGCATGAGAAACAGGGCGCTCGGACGGCGGGGCGAAGACTTGGGCCATCAGCTGGAAAATGTGATCTATCTGGAACTCCTTCGGCGCTATAAAACGGTGTATGTGGGAAAAATGGATCAGACCGAGGTGGATTTCGTGGCTTTAGGAAATGAAGGACCGCAATATTATCAGGTGGCCCTCTCCACGCTGGATCCCATGGTCCTTGAAAGGGAACTGAAACCATTGCAGCAGATTCAGGATCAGTATCCCAAGTTTCTTCTCACCCTCGATGAACTGGAATCCGAAGCCAGTTACAACGGCATTCGCAAAATGAATGCTTTGAAATGGCTGCTTTCAGATGAAATACACTGAAATCATTCCCCTGTTTTTCCGGCTGCTGACAACTGACGGCTAATGGCTAACCTCTGACCACTGATCACTTTTTTCGAAATCCCCTTGACAGAAATATTTCCATCCTGTATTATCATAGGCAACTTAAGAAAAAGCGATGAGCAGGAAAAAGTCTCTTGAGGGCCATGGCAGAGAGCCGGTGGATGGTGAAAACCGGTATGGGACATGAGACGAAACTCTCCTGGGAGCACCGGATCGAACGAAGTAGAGAAGGCGGGAGTCCCCGTTATGGACATGGAGTATAATACAGAGTGGTACCGCGAATATCGCCTCTGTCCCGCGTGGGACAGGGGCTTTTCTTTTTCGGGAGACTCATATACCCCGCTGAGCGATAAAGAGGCTGCTGAAGAAGTATGCC
>DKQZ01000037.1:0-473 GCA_002471975.1 Dialister sp. UBA7295
GGTGGCCGCGGAGCGGCCGGGTTGGTTCATCTCTGGTACAAGGCACATATGAGACTGATTGACAAGAGGTACATGTGCCAAATGACTCTATCGGTAAATGCGGACCTCCCCGAAGTGCGGGGAGGTGTCACGAAGTGACGGAGGGGATGTCTCAGGTACAAGTCGAAAATGAGCAAAAAGGTATAAGCGCAGGGTTCGGCACATGGCACATATAAGGCTAATCGGCAAAACGTACTTGGGATCATTGACTCTATCGGCATAATGCGGGCCCCCTTCGAGAAGGGGGCTCCCCGAAGGGGTGGGCCGCGTTCAAGTCGAAACCATTCCTGGCTGTATCGGCAGTAAAGTTTCCCGGTAGAAAAATTTACCCATGAAAAGGCGATGCCTGAGACGATGAAAGAGCATTTCAGTCACATGAGCAGGGGAAGCATCAATCATCCCATCCGCCCTGTCGGGCACCTTCCCTATCTAGG
>DKQZ01000037.1:568-4493 GCA_002471975.1 Dialister sp. UBA7295
CCTTCCCTATCTAGGGAAGGCTGACCATTAGGCGGCCAAAGGCCGCCGGGATTCCATCTCCTGCTCTTCCGTTTGTGCGCAGGCAATCGCCGCCCGCCTGGGTACAATGCAACTGGTAAGGAAGAAGTTCTCAGTTCACAGTTATCAGTGGCCCGGCTGCTATTCAGAAAATTTGTCACGCAATAGGGTCTAAAACCTTATTAGAAATTTCAGTTAAAACGGATAGGCGTGATAACTCAAAAGTCCCGTCGTCCGCCTGGGTACAATGCAAGTGATAACTATTAACTGATAACTATTTCCAAAAACGAAAGGAGGTCACTCATGACGCTCAAAGCTTGTCTCGCATCTTTTTTCCTGCTTCTTCCTGTATGGGCTCATATGTATCTGTGGTACCTTCCTTTCAGTGACACCATGGACGGGAAAACGAAGCGGCATATGTACATGGGATTTGCCGCAATTTCGGTGCTGGCTTTTATTTCCATC
Organism: Dialister sp. UBA7295; assembly: GCA_002471975.1. Taxonomy (GTDB): domain Bacteria; phylum Bacillota; class Negativicutes; order Veillonellales; family Dialisteraceae; genus Dialister. The sequence continues at coordinate 1,052 of DKQZ01000037.1, forward strand.
ATCGGCATTTACGCCCTGGGCTATGGTGCCTGGTTCACCCATTTCGGGAAGCTTTACTACACCGTCATCTGGGTGCCGGGGCTCCTTCTTTTCAATTTCCTCCTGCCCGGCATATTCCCCAGGCACATTTTCGTCTTCAGTATGGTGGGGCTCCATGCCTTTTTCTGCCATACCCTGGCCACGAATCTGCTGCTCCTCTTCGTGCCGGAGAAAATATTCAGACAGCACCTGCCGGAATACCTCATCCTTCTCTTTCTCTTCATGGTGGTCTTCACGCCCTTCGTCCGGCCTATTTTCAAAAATTTCTTCCGCCTCCATCTGGAAGGGGTGCAGTCCTTTGCCTGGCATTACACCTGCCTCATCCCTCTCTGTGCCTATCTCAATGAATTTTTCTACATGAATTGGTTCCCCGATCAGGTCGTGGGGGTCATGTTCTTCTTCCCGAGAATGATGGATTCCATCCTCGCCCTGGCCGTGGGCCTTTCCGTCTATGAAGGGACAAAAGTGGCAGAGCAGTACATACTGGCCAAAGAAAAGGAGCACCGCGAGGAAAAGCAGCTCACCTACCTTTCCACCTATGCTGGGAGTCTCGAAGCCTCCCAGCGGTACATGAAAATCATCCGCCATGACAAACGTCATTTCCTCCGCTCCCTTTCCGCCTGTCTGGAAAGTGGAAATATACAAGACGCCAGGGCCCTCATCGCCCATGCGGATGAAGACCTCTCCCGCACGAAAATCCGGAAAATCTGCGATAATACGGTCATCAATGCCGCCCTTTCCCACTTCGTCTCCGAAGCAAAAGAAAAGAAAATCCCCTTCGTCACGAAAGTCCTCATCCCCGGCGGCCTGAAAGAGGAAATAGGCCTATCCATGGTCCTTGCCAACCTTGTGGAGAATGCCTTCCATGCCAGCGAAAAAGAAAAACCGGAAAACCGCCAGATCACCCTCATCGCCAGAGTGGAAAATGGAAACCTCACCGCCCTTGTCCGTAACTACTATTCCGGGAAAGTCATTCTTGCCAAAGACGGCCTTCCCATGACACTCGAAGAAAATCACGGAATCGGCATGGAATCCCTCCGCCGGTTCTGTAAAGAAAATGGAGCCAGTGCCCTGTGGAAACAGGAAAACGGCTGGGTCTCCGCGTACCTGCAGTGCCCGGTGAATGAGAAAGAAGCCGCTTCGACTTCAAACTGAAAAGGAAACCATATGGGTGATTGACTTTTGAATCGGGAATGTCGGGGTTGTCGGGAGTATCGGGGTTATCGGGAAGGTGTGCCGCTTTCGCGGCACAATTTTTTTATGGGGTTGTGCTCAGACGGGGTTGAAAACCCTGTATCGTAGAAAGGAATTAGGAATTAGGGATTGGGGATTAGGGAAGGTGTGCCGCTGATGCGGCACGAGTTTTTATGGGAAATGTACACAGGCGAGGAAAAATAACGGGGAGCGGGGAGCGGGGAGCGGGGTGCGGGAAGGTGGCGGCCTGACGGCCGCAAGTATTGAAGTTGGACTTATTTTTGAAAGGAAACTATATGACCGAATGGCTTTTGAATCGGGGATATCGGGAATCTCGGGACTATCGGGGCTATCGGGAAGGTGGCGCTGCTGATGCAGCGCAGAATATATGGGGAATGTAGGCAGGCGGGTATGAAAAGCCCGTATGAGTCGAAAACTCACCTGCCCCCGAGCCCGGGAGGGCACTACCGCTGCAAGGCACAAATGAGGCTGACTGATGAAACGTAGTCGGGACAAATGACTCTATCGGTAAGAAAGAGCCCCCCGAAAAAGCCTCCCCGAAGTTCGGGGAGGTGGCGCCGAAGGCGACGGAGGGGCTGTACTATCTTACAAGTCGAAAGTGAGCTTAAAGGTAAACTTATCCCGGGGGCTCCGCGAATGCGGTGGGGGGATGTCTCAGGTACATGTCGAAAATGAGCTAAAAAGATACAAGCGCAGGGTTCGGCAGATAGCACATATGAGGCTGATTGATAAAGCATACCCGGGAAAAATGAGGAAAACGGTAGTCAGGCAGGCTCTCCCTCGGGAGAGCTCCGGCGGAGCCGGTGAGAGGGCGCTAAAGAAAAAGGCGGCCTTTGGCCGCCGGGATTCCATCCCTTGCCCTTTCAGGCCCTTCGGGCCAGCTTCCCCGAGGGGAAGCCTACCCGCAACCGATAGTGCCACATATGAGGCTGACTGACGAAANNAGCTTCCCCGAAGGGGAAGCCTACTCGCGAAGGTTTTGAGGCACATACAGGGCTGATTGACGAAACCTACATGGGATCATTGACTTGAACGGCAGTCAAGAAGGCTCTCCCTTGGGAGAGCTCCGCGGCAGCGGTGAGAGGGCAGGTAAANNGCCAGCTTCCCCGAGGGGGAAGCCTTCTCGCGGAGGTTTTGAGGCGATTGGCATGAAAATGGTACGTCTTTAGCCCTGAAATCTGCAAAGCATATAAAACCGGTCTGTAATTATATATTTCCTTTGATATACTAAAAGAAAAACATGCAGGAGGTGGGTAAATTGAAGGCATTTCATTACAGGGAGTGGTTGTGGAATCCTGATGATGATTGGGAATTGGTGGAAGGCATGAACTTGCCGGTCAGTGAGGAGATGAAGAGGCGGAGAAGAGAACTCAGGAAAAATATGACGGCTGAAGAAAACAATCTCTGGCATGATTTCTTCCTTCATTATAAAAAGATGGGATTCCACTTCATTCATCAAAAAGTAATCGGCCATTACATAGTAGATTTCTTCTACCCGAAATCCGGACTCATTGTAGAAGTAGATGGTGGACAGCATTTTACGGAAGAAGGAAGGAAATACGATGCCTTTCGTACCAGACAGCTTCAAAAATGGGGCTTTACCGTTGTCAGGTATTCTAACCTTGCTGTACATCAGAATTTCGATGGAGTCTGTCAGGATATTATAAACAGGGTCAATGGAAGAACTTGAAATCGCATGCCGGGATTTCTCCGCCATTTCCCATTCCCTTGCCCTTTCAGTCTGCTTCGCAGCCAGCTTCCCCGAGGGGAAGCCTACCCGCAACCGATAGTGCCATATATGAGGCTGACTGACGAAACATACGTGGGACAAATGACTCTATCGGAAAAAGCGTGGCCCCCTTCGAGAAGGGGGCTCCGCGACAGCGGTGGGGGAACGAACAAGTCGAAACCATTCCAGGGCTGTATCGGCAGTAAATTCTCTCGGCAGAAAAATTTGCCCTTGAAAAGGTAATGCCTGAGACGATGAAAGAACATTTCAGTCACATGAGTAAATAAGCATAAATCATCCCATCCGGCCCCTTCGGGGCACCTTCCCCATCTGGGGAAGGCTGACTAAAAGGCGGCCGGAGGCCGCCGGGATTCCATCCCTTGCCCTTTCAGGCCCTTCGGGCCATCTTCCCCGAGGGGAAGCCTGCTCGTGCACGTTTTGAGACACATGTGGGACTGA
>DKQZ01000083.1 GCA_002471975.1 Dialister sp. UBA7295
CTAAGCAGGTGCATGATTGTGGATAACTAATAACTGATAACTATTTCCCCTAAAGTTTTTAAATAATGATTTTTATTTTTGTACACCCCCCACCTTCCCGACAACCCCGATACGCCCGTGATTCCCGACAATCCCGATTCAAAAGCCAATACACCTTCAGCTTCCTTTTCAATTTACAATTCTCGTCACAATGAATCCCCGCCTGAGTACATTCCCCATACATATTCGTGCTGCGGGAGCAGCACACCTTCCCGCACCCCGCACCCCGATTTGAAAGTTGATAGCTAACGGCTGACGGCTTGCTCCCCCAGACCCTCTATTTCCAAAAAACCGAACGCCTCAAATCCCTACTTTTTTATCGCAGGCGGGCGGTCCTTTGTGGTAATATAATAATGTATGACCATGAACATTTTCGCTGTTTCTTGAGCGTTGCGGGTTTGCCCGCGAGGGGAAGGAGTGTTGAAAGTGTCTGATATCAGACGTTTGTACGTACGAAAGAAAGAAGGTTTCCGTCAGGGAGAGGAAAGCCTCACCGGTCAGCTTCGCGAGGTGCTGGGAGATCGCATTTCCGATTCTGCCATTTACCATCGCTATGACGTGGACGGCCTCACCGATGAAGATTATGAAAAGGCTGTGGCCACCGTTTTCTCGGAACCGCCGGTAGACAATACGACTACCGAACTCCCCAAGGGAGACCTGGTGCTGGGCGTGGAATTCCTGCCGGGGCAGTATGACCAGAGGGCAGACTCCGCCGAACAGTGCCTGGCCATTGTGACGGGAAAAGACGGTGCCAGGGTGCGCTGTGCCCTGGTTTATGTATTCAACGGCTCCTTTATTGAAGGAGACCGGGAAAAGATCCTGAAATTCCTGGTAAACCCGGTGGAATCGAGAGAGGTATCTCTTGAACCGGCAGATACACTGGATCTTCCTATTGAAGAACCAAAACCGGTTCCTACCGTGGAAGGCCTCACAAAACTGGATGACAAAGGCATTGATGACCTCATCCAATCCATGGGCCTTGCCATGAGCCATGACGATCTCGCCATGATTCGGGACTATTTCAGGGACGAAGAAAAGCGGGACCCCACGGTGACGGAAGTCAAAGTGCTCGATACCTACTGGTCCGACCATTGTCGTCACACCACTTTCTCCACGAAGCTGACGGAGATCGGCGTGGAAGAAGGCACTTACAGCGCTCCCATTGCGAAAGCTCTGGACGAATATAAAGAAACAAGAATCCATATTTACGGCAAAGATACGAAGCGTCCCGTGACCCTCATGGATATGGCCACGGCAGCTGTCAAGGCTCTCCGGAAGGAAGGAAAACTCGAAAATCTCGACCAGTCCGAAGAAATCAATGCCTGCACCATCAAGGTCAAGGTAGATACGGAAGAAGGTGTGCAGGACTGGCTCCTTCTCTTCAAGAATGAAACCCACAACCATCCGACGGAAATCGAACCCTTCGGCGGCGCGGCCACCTGTCTGGGCGGCTGCATCCGGGATCCTCTTTCCGGCCGTTCCTATGTATACCAGGCCATGCGCGTCACCGGTGCGGGAGATCCCAGGACTCCTCTCTCCGAGACCCTTCCGGGGAAACTCCCCCAGCGGAAGATCACCATTGAAGCAGCCAAAGGCTACAGCTCCTATGGCAACCAGATTGGTCTCGCTACGGGGGAAGTCAAAGAATATTACCATCCGGGCTTTGTGGCAAAGCGCATGGAAATCGGTGCTTTGGTCGCTGGAGCTCCGGAAGATCATGTCATCCGCCTTTCTCCAACGCCGGGGGATGTAGTCATCCTTGTGGGCGGCCGGACGGGCCGTGACGGAATGGGCGGCGCTACCGGGTCTTCCAAGGAACTGAATACGGAATCCATCGAAACCTGCGGCGCTGAAGTACAGAAGGGCAATCCTCTGACAGAACGGAAAATCCAGTGTCTTTTCCGCAGGGGAGAAGTGACCCGTCTCATCAAACGGTGCAATGATTTCGGCGCCGGCGGCGTATCCGTGGCTGTCGGAGAATTGACAGACGGTCTCGATATTAATCTGGATAAAGTACCGAAGAAATATGAAGGTCTCGACGGCACGGAACTGGCTATTTCCGAATCCCAGGAACGAATGGCCGTGGTCGTCAGAAAAGCAGATGCGGACCAGTTCATCAAATATGCGGCAGAAGAAAATCTGGAAGCTACCGTCATTGCCAATGTGACGGACACAAAACGGCTTGTCATGAAATGGCGGGGCACTCCGATTGTCGATATTTCCAGGGCCTTCCTGGATACGAACGGGGCCCAGCAGGTAAAATCCGCTTTCATTGCCAAGCCCGATGAAGCAGGCTATTTCCATCCTGTACAAATCAAATCCGTGAAAGAAACCTGGCTCAAAACCATGGAAGATCTCAATAACTGCTCCCAGCAGGGTCTTTCTGAACGGTTCGACTCCACCGTCGGCGCAGGGACTGTACTCATGCCTTTCGGCGGCGCTTATCAGAAGACCCCGACTGACGGCATGGTGGCCAAATTCCCGGTGAGAAAGGGAGAAACGGACAGCGCTTCTTTCATGACCCACGGCTATGATCCCGCTCTGGCTACCTGGTCTCCTTTCCATGGGGCCGTCTATGCCGTCCTCCTCTCGGTGACCCGCCTCGTATCCCTGGGTGCGGACTGGAGAAAAGCTTATCTGACGCTTCAGGAATATTTCGAAAAACTGACGGACAAAAAGAGCTGGGGCAAACCGGCCGCAGCTCTTCTGGGGGCCTTCCATATGCAGGAAGCCCTTGGATTGGGCGCCATTGGCGGCAAAGACTCCATGAGCGGCACCTTCAATGAACTCCATGTACCGCCCACACTCGTTTCCTTTGCAGTTGCTCCGGGCAAAGCTTCGGAAGCGGTGAGCCAGGAACTGAAGAAAGAAGGAGATGCCCTCGTCCTCTTCGGAATGCCGAAAGACAAAGAAGGCATGCCGAACCTTGACGTATTCAAGACCCATGCCGATTTCCTCTATAAAGAAGTCCGGCTCGGCCATATCGCTGCCATGAAAGCCATAGACCATGGCGGAGTTGCAGGAACCCTGGCAAAGATGGCCTTCGGAAATAAACTGGGCGTGAAACTCACTGACAATCTGCCGCTCCCGAAATTCTTCGGCAATTTCTATGGCGCCATCATCGTGGAAACGACGCCGGAACTGGCAGCAGAATTTACAAAACAGCCTCATACGAAGCTCCTGGGCACCGTAGGCGGAAATACGATGGAAGCCTATGGCGAAACCATTGCCCTCTCCGACCTTCTCAAAGCCTATGAAGCACCGCTGGATCCCATTTTCCCGCGCCGTGCCAAAGGGAGCGAGGAAAAAGTACCGGCCCTTCCGGACAAGACCTTCCATCCGGTCTTCTACGTTCATACCAATATCGCAAGACCCAGAGTCTTCATCCCCACCATGCCGGGGACAAACTGCGAAGTCGACAGCGCCCGGGCCTTTGAAAGGGCAGGGGCCGTGTCCGACGTATTTATCTTCAGAAACAGGGATTCCGCGGAACTTAAAGAAGCCGTGGAAGAAATGGCAGAACGGATCCGTCATGCCCAGATCGTCATGTTCCCCGGAGGTTTCTCTGCGGGCGACGAACCGGACGGAAGCGGCAAATTCATCGCAGCGGTCTTCCGGAATGATGCGCTGAAGAATGCCATGGAAAAACTGCTCCATGAAAGAGATGGCCTCGCCCTTGGTATCTGCAACGGTTTCCAGGCACTCATCAAACTGGGCCTCGTACCCTACGGTGAATTCAAGCCTCTGACCGATGATGCGCCCACCCTGACTTTCAATACCATCGGACGCCACCTTTCCCGCTACGTCACCACGAAAGTGGTTTCCACGAAATCCCCCTGGCTTTCCCTCTGCAAACCGGGAGATCTTTACAGCATCGCCATCAGCCATGGCGAAGGCCGTTTCATTGCTTCCGACGAACAGATCCGGGCCCTTGCTGAAAATGGACAGATTGCCACCCAGTACACGGACCTTGAAGGAAATGCCACCTATGACAGCCGGTACAATCCGAACGGCTCCTGCTGGTCCATCGAAGGTATCACTTCCCCGGACGGCAGAGTTCTGGGCAAGATGGGCCACACCGAAAGACGGGGCACCAATATTGCCAAAAATATTTCCGGAAATAAATACCAGCCCCTCATCGAAGCCGGCGTGAAGTACTTCCGGGGTTGAGACAAATCTACCGCGAATAGATAGAGTCAGCTGCGGTCATCGTGATTCGTGGCTCGTGGTTCGTGAAGGGGTCTGTACAATAATTACACAAACTTGAATTGCCTGAAGTTATGAAGTTATCAGTTCTCAGTTCATAGTTATCAGTGATGGTGGCCCGCTTCGAAATTATATGGCGGGCCATTTTTATACACAATTCTCATAGAAAATGTTTAAATTCTTATATAAAAGGGCCGCCTCGCCTATAAAAAAGGCGGCCACCACAACTGCGGACTGATAACTAATAACTGATAACTATTTTCTCTAGAGTTTTTAAATAATAATTTTTATCTTTGTACACCCCCTTATGAACCGGCCCTGCGGGCCTGGGCCTTTGGCTTCCACTTGGCGGTTAGCGTATTTTCCTCATTATTTCACTAAAACAAACCCATCAGGTTCTGGATGAATCTGATGGGCTTTCTTTTTATTCACCTGGAACGCTTTCCAATCTGCTGCGCACCACCTTCACTTACTACTTATCATTTTGCAGGAATGCTAACGGCTAACAGCTAACAGCTAACGGCTAACAGCTAACAGCTAACGGCTAACTGCTAACAGCTAACGGCCATTTTCCCCATTAGCCAAGAGCCCTGAAAAAAGGTATAATGAATTTATTAAGAGAGAGTACGAAGGGAGGAAGGACCATGACCATCGAGGACTTCTATCCGAAGGAAACGGACGGGACGAAGATGTTCTTCCTGAAGCGTTTTTTCCAGCGGTTCAATGATGACAATGTGACGGCCCTGGCGGCGGAATCCACCTATTATTTCATTCTGGGCCTTGTTCCGTTCCTGATTTTCATGGTGAACGCCATCCTTTTCTTTGCGGCGCCCCAGATGAACCTGATCCTGCGCCTTTTGACCTACCTTCCTGCCGACGTGGCGAAGACCATGGAAGAGAATATCATCCGCATTCTTCAGGCCCGGAGCTCCATCTGGCTGATCGTCGGCCTTGCCGGTGCCATCTGGACCTCTTCCCAGGGTGTGGATACCCTCATCCGTGCCATGGATGAAGCCTTCCTTGGAGACCGGAACCGGCAGTCCTACCTCATGGTCAATGCGAAATCCATCATTTTCACCCTTTTCATTTCCTTTGCCATGATTCTCTCCCTCGGGCTCATCGTCTTTGGAAATGCCGTAGTCTATGCCATTGCCTACTATTTCAAAGTGCCTGCCCTTTTCCTGGATTTATGGACCATCGCGAAATTTGGCATTCCTTTCAGCATCGTCGCCCTGTCCCTGGGCTTCTTCTACCAGTATGCGCCTGATGGGAAAAGATCGAACTGGAAACGGGTCCTCGCAGCCTCTTTCTTTGTCACCCTCATCTGGCTCGGCCTCACCGCGGCTTACGGGTACTATATCCTTCATATTTCCTCCATGGGCATTACCTATGGTTCCCTCATCGGCTTGATTGTCCTTTTCATCTGGTTCCGTCTGGCGGCCATGGTCATCATCGCGGGTGGAGAAATCATCGTCACCTGGAACGAGACGGTAGATAGACGGGATAAGTACCTGGGGACGGGAGAGACGGAATGAATTGGTAAATCGTTCTTCGTTGTTCGTGATTCGTGATTCGTGATAGCGGCGCCTCGATTTGCAGGCGCCTTTTGTATTGGGATCAGGGAAATAACGGATTTCGGACTTCGGATTTGGGATTTCGGGAAGGTGTACCGC
>DKQZ01000088.1 GCA_002471975.1 Dialister sp. UBA7295
AATCTTGGGGAGCCTGAAACGATAGAGATAAAATCCTTTCCAGTCAAATGGCATGTTATGACCATACTGATTTACCATTAGCCATTAGCCATTAGCCGTTAGCCGTTAACCGTTAGCCGTTAGCCATTAGCCATTAGCCATTAACCATTAACCATTAACCATTAACCCCAATGTACAGTTTCTCTCATTCAAGTCATCCTCTTCACTCGAAAGTCATTTCGCTTTTTGGAAATTTAAGATTCTTGTTTTAAGAAAACTGAAGGGAGAAATACTTTGAATCGGGAATGTCGGGAATCTCGGGAGTATCGGGGCTGTCGGGCAGGTGTGCCGCTCGCGCGGCACGAGTATTTATGGGGAATTTGTACAGACAGCCCGGGCAGCTGTAGAACAACCCCTCAGTCGCCTGCGGCGACAGCTCCCCAATCTTGGGGAGCCTGAAACGATAGAGATAAAATCCTTTCCAGTCAAATGGCATGTTATGACCATATTGATTTACCATTAACCATTAACCATTAACCCCAATGTACAGTTTCTCTCATTCAAGCCATCCTCTTCACTCGAAAGTCATTTCGCTTTTGGGAAATTTAAGATTCTTGTTTTAAGGAAACTGAAGGAAGAAATACTTTTGAATCGGGACTGTCGGGAATCTTGGGGTTGAATCGGATTGCGGATTGGGGATTGCGGATTTCGGGAAGGTGTGCCGCTCCCGCGGCAAGATTTTTTATGGGGAATTTGCACAGGCTCCCGGGCAGCTGCAGAACAACCCCTCAGTCGCCTGCGGCGACAGCTCCCCAATCTTGGGGAGCCTGAAACGGTAGAGATAAAATCCTTTCCAGTCAAATGGCATGTTATGACCATACTGATTTACCATTAGCCATTAGCCATTAGCCGTTAGCCGTTAACCGTTAGCCGTTAGCCATTAGCCATTAGCCATTAACCATTAACCATTAACCATTAACCCCAATGTACAGTTTCTCTCATTCAAGTCATCTGCTTCACTCGAAAGTCATTTCGCTTTTTGGAAATTTAAGATTCTTGTTTTAAGGAAACGGAAGGAAGAAATACTTTTGAATCGGGAATGTCGGGAATCTCGGGGGTGAATCGGATTGCGGATTGGGGATTGCGGATTTCGGGAAGGTGTACCGCTTTCGCGGCACGAATTTTTTATGGGGAATTTGCACAGACAGCCCGGGCAGCTGTAGAACAACCCCTCAGTCGCCTGCGGCGACAGCTCCCCAATCTTGGGGAGCCTGAAACGATAGAGATAAAATCCTTTCCAGTCACATGGCCTGTTATGACCATACTGATTTACTATTAACCATTAACCATTAGCTCCAATGTACGGTTTTACTTATTCAAGCCATCTTTTCTACTCGAAAGTCATTTTACTTTTTCAAATCTAACGGCTAACGGCTGTCTGATAACGGCTAACGGCTTACCCCACCACATCCCACTCCGGCCGGCGGTCTCGGAAGACGTTGATTTTTGTCCGGACTTCTTTAATGACTTCCGTATCCATGCGGCCGAAGGCGATTTCTTCGCCTGTGCCCAGATGGCAGATATCTTCGCCCCAGGGGTCGAGGAGAAGGGATTCGCCTGCATAGTCAAGGCCTCCCGACTGGCCGCCTTCGTTCACGGCAGCAAGGTAAAACTGGTTTTCTATGGCCCTTGCCCGGTTGAGGCCTACCCAGTGGGCGTTCCGGATTCTCGGCCAGGCTGCGGGCACGAAGAAAAGGTCCACTCCCTGCAGAGCTTCTCTTCGGATCAGCTCGGGAAAACGGATATCATAGCAGATGGCCATGGAGCAGGGAATGCCGTCCAGTTTGAAATGGGCGAGGTGATCACCCATTCGGAAGTAGTCCGGTTCTCCGGAAAGAGAGAAGCCGTGCATTTTGTCAAAAGAGGAAACAAGATCCCCTTTCCGGTCAAAGACAAGGCTCCGGTTATACACGTCCTTTCCGATGCGGACAGCCGTAGTCCCGCCCACGATATTGATGCCATACTTTTCAGCCAGTGGGGAGAGAAGGGCGGTGGTTTCCTTTCCATCCTCATCAGAAAGCTCTAAAAGATGGTCCTTCGGGAAGAATCCCGTATTCCAGGTCTCCGGCAACACCAGGATATCCGGTTTTCTTTCCATTGATTTTTCGAGCAGTTCTTTTGCATGGGCAAAGTTCGCCTTTGGATTTCCCATTTCCACCTGCATCTGGATCAGTCCGATTCGAAGTTTCATGATATTACCTCACTTGTAATGATAGAGACTTTTATTCATTATACCATTTGTGAGAAAGTTATCAGTGATCAGTTCGCAGTTATCAGTGGGTATTGTCATTCAAAAGTAAAGCTTTTTATATTGGAAATAAAATTTCATATAAAAAGGCCCGCTTCTGATTCGAGGCGGGCCACCTTCACTGAGAACTGATAACTATGAACTGAGAACTTTATCGTAAGGCGTTTTCACTTGTATGGAGCATCAGAATGGATGGAAGTAATCAGTTCTCAATGATGGTGGGCGCAGAATCACAGGCGCCCTTTTATATTTCCCATATAAAAATGGTCCGCTGTCATTTCTGATGCGGACCACCTTCACTGAGAACTGATAACTATGAACTGATAACTTTAGCGTAAGGTGTTTTCACCTGTATGGAACGTCAGGTCAGGCGAAATATTCACAAATTACATGGACGAGATATTCCGTGTCCTTTACGCCGGCCGTTTCCCAGGAGGAGTGCATGGCCAGCATGGGGAGGCCGATGTCCACGGTGGGCATGGAGACTTTTGTATTGGAAATATTTCCAAGGGTGGAACCGCCGGGGTTATCGCTGCGGTTCGTAAAAATCTGTGTGGGAATATCGAATTTCCCGCAGAGGTCTTTGAAATAAGCCGCCGAGAAGGCATCGGTGGCATAGCTCTGGCGGGCGGAGTATTTTATGACGATGCCTCCATTGATGACGGGCTGATTGACCGGGTCCGCGTATTCCGGATGGTTCGGGTGAATGCTGTGGGCATTGTCTGCGGAAATCATAAAGGACCGGGCCATCATGGCCATGGTTTGATCGTAAGTATTTCCTAAAGACAGAGACAGACGGGTGAGGACGGTCGCAAGGAAGGGAGAACCGGCGCCCCGGGCTGTTTCACTGCCCACTTCTTCATTGTCAAAAAGGGCATAGACGGCAATGGTCTTTTCTTTTTTACCCATGGTATATCCGCGGAAGGCAGCAAAGGCGCACTGGAGGTCATCCAGCTTCGGGGAGGAAATAAATTCCCTTTCTTCGCCCCAGATGGTCCCGGGCACCCGGCTGTAAAGGTACAGGTCATGGGACAGGATATCTTCGGACTTCACTTTGGCCGATGCGGCGATGACGTCCATGAAGGGTGTCTTTCCGGAGGAAAGGCCATAGAGGGGAAGGAGATCGGTCTGCACATTCCAGTCCTTTTTGTGGTTCACATTCCGGTCCATATGGATGGCTACCGATGGAATGACGAGCATGGTCCCATCGATGGCCACCAGTTTTTCTGCCAGATGACCATTCTCGCGGACAATGAGCCTTCCTGCCACGGAAAGGGGACGGTCCAGCCAGGTGGACATGATCATGCCGCCATAGGCTTCCACATTCAGTTTCGTATAGGCACCGGCTTTGATTTCCGGGTTTTCTTTGATCTTGAAGGTGGGGGAATCACAGTGGGCTGCCACTACATGAAATTTTTCCCCGCCCTCTTCGGGCACGGAAAAGGCGATGAGGGCAGAGCCATTCCGGGTGACCACATATTTCCCGCCCTTTTCGATATGCCATTCATCTTCTTCCCGGATTTCCTGAAATCCCGCATAGAGGAGTGCTGCTTTCATGCCCCGCACGGCATGGAAGGTGGACGGAGATCGGGCGATGAAATGAAGAAGGTCCCCGGAAACTTCTTCCGGGGACTCCGGTTTCTGGAGAGCCATTATTTCTTCTTGTTCACTTTCCGCTGGTAAACGTCTTCAGCCATCTTGGCACGCTGGCGGATGACCGGGTTGCGGGAGTTAATGGAGGCCGGGGTGAAGTTGGAAGTATAGTGGAGGGATTTCGTTTCTTTTTCCATTTCTACGACAGTAATGGTACCTGCGGTACGGTCATAGGCGTAAGTATAGGTACAGGTGCCGCCTTCGATGGCTTCTACGGCTACGAAACTCAGGATTTCATGACCATTGGTGGTCTGCTTCACCTTTGTTTCATCCATATCGATAGTGATGGTGTCGCTGTATTTCCAGAAATTTTCAGCGGAAACAGACAGGGTGCCTGCAGCAATGGCAGCCGCCATGCCAAGGGCAATAACAAGCTTTTTCATAGGATTCTCACTTTCCCGGGAAATTCCCGTCATATTCGATTTCGGTTAATACCTTTCTGTATTATACCATAAATAGACCGGGAGTCGAAGGATTTAAATTTTTTGATTGGCTGAAAGTGAAAGGAAGCGGAAGGAAGAAATACTTTTGAATCGGGGGTGTCGGGGCTATCGGGGTGATCGGGGCTATCGGGAAGGTGTCGCTGCTGATGCAGCGAGGAGTATATATGGGAACTGTGCTCAGGCGGGGAATCAGACATTGAGTAATTCGTGTGGCGTGCTCCGTGGTCCGTGGTCCATGAAGGTGGCGCCCTGGGGGCGCGTTTTCTTATAGGGACAAGCTAAACATGGCATGAATAACTTCATCTTCATGCACTTTATAACGGGGTGCGGGGAGCGGGGGGCGGGGTGCGGGAAGGAATGTCGCTGATGCGGCATGAGTTTTTATGGGAATTAGATTTGGAAACTGCTCTCGGAAAAGGCAGCTTAAGGTTTTGAAGCTTTTGAATCGGGAGTCTCGGGAATTGTTTCGGGAATGTCGGTGCTGTCGGGAAGGTGTCGCTGCTGATGCAGCGAGGAGTATATATGGGGTCAAGCGGAACATGGTATGAATAACTTTAATCCTCATGAACTTTATATCGGGGTGCGGGGAGCGGGGAGCGGGGTGCGGGAAGGTATGCCGCTGATGCGGCATGAGTATATATGGGGGATTTGCACAGGCGGGGAGACAGACTGCTTTCCCACCGGTTTTGCCTGAGCCAGGCAGAAAGCCGTTAGCCGTTAGCCGTTAGCCGGTTAACCATTAACCCCGATGTACAGTCTCAACGAAGAAATGAGATGACAGCCGTCGGGCCGATTAACCATTAACCCCAATGTACAGTCTCAACGAAGAGATGGGATTAGCGTAAACGGCTGATTATCGTCTAACGGCTAACTGCTGACGGCTAACGGCTCATTTCATGCTATAATGAAGAAAAATCAGATTTACGAGGTGACAGGCATGATCAATTACGGTTTCATCGTTTCTTATGACGGCGCGCGGTATGAGGGATGGCAGCGGCAGGCAAGGACGGGGGAGACGATTCAGGGGAAGATGGAAAGCGCTTTTGAAAAGGTGACGGGGGAAAAGGTGCAGGTCATCGGGGCGGGGCGGACGGATACCGGAGTCCATGCCCTGGGGCAGTATGCCAACGTCCATATGGCAAAAAGCATGCCGCCCGCAGAGCTTCAGGACAAACTGAACCGCGCCCTTCCGGACGATATTTCCATTTCCCATATGGAGGAAAAGGAAGAACGGTTTCACAGCCGGTTCTCGGCGAAGGAGAAGCACTATCGCTATCGCATCCGTATTTCCTCAGAGAAAAACGTCTTTGAACGCCGCTATGTGTGGCAGCTGGGAGAGAATCTCAATATCATCGCCATGCGCGTGGCAGCGGGTTTTCTCGTGGGCACCCATGATTTCACTTCTTTCTGTGGAAATAAGCATTTGAAGAAATCGGCGGTTCGCACCATTACCAGCATTGAAATTACTGAGAAGGATGGAGAACTACGGATCGACTATCGGGGAGACGGATTCCTGCAGAATATGCTTCGCATCATCACGGGGACCCTGGTGGAAATCGGGGAAGGAAAGAAAAGGGATACCGATATTTCCTCCATCCTTGCGGCCAGAGACCGGTCAAAAGCAGGCTTCACGGCTCCTCCCCAGGGACTGACGCTGGTGGAGGTGCTGTATTGAAGGAGTGAAAAAACTTCTGATTCGAAGGGATTACTGCAGGGTATCTTTACTTTTGTTTCGGGAGTGTCGGGGCTGTCGGGGTGATCGGGGGAATCGGGAAGGATGTGGCTGGCTTGCCGCCAGCCAATCTTATTAATAAAAAGAATCATTTCCTATGATTCGGCATGCTCACCCACTGATTACTTCTATAAAAATATTTCAAAAAAATCTCTTGACATATTCCGCCCCGCTTGTTATACTAATCAAGTCAGTCAACCACTGACGTAATCAAATAAGTCGCTGGTCACAAGGCTAGGGATAAGCAGCATGGAGAGATGTCCGAGCGGTTTAAGGTGCATGATTGGAAATCATGTTGACGGCGAATACCGTCACGGGGGTTCGAATCCCCCTCTCTCCGCCACAATGAGAGCTCATTCGAAAGAATGGGCTCTTTTGCTTTGCCTCTTTTGATTGTGACATCCACAAAAATTCTGGTTACTGACAACATTTTGACAATGATTTGAAATTTTTCGGAAAGTTGTAAAAACTGTAAATAATGAGGATTTGTTTAATTTTTCGTCATAACTGATTTGCCGGAAAACTACTTCCGGGTATGAATCCAAAAGGATAACCGGGTATTCAATGATCAATTTCTTTCCTACAAGTAACAACATGATAGTAAAACTGCTTAAAAGAAAGGAGGTGATCATTGTGGAGACTGTATAAATTACCAATTTCATTGGCTGCCCGGGCAGTTTGCTTTTTATCCTGTCTGGTCAGGAAAAATTTCTTCCAGGTTTGCGAAGCCCCGCAATGTACTCTACACTGTCTTTTATATACTCTTCCCTTTTCTCCGTTAAAGGAATATAATTTAATATATATTATGTTTTTAAGGGGGAGTTTTTATGTCTACTGAATCATCGTCAAAACGATCTACGCTGTCTAACTATCGAGGCCCTCTTATCTTGATTGCTTTCTGTATAGCGGGCGCTATCATCGGTCTCACCATGGGGGACAAGGCTTCTTTCCTGAAGCCTGTCGGTCAGATTTTCCTGAACTTATTATTCTGTCTCATCGTACCTTTGATTTTCTTCTCCATTGCCGGTTCTATCGCTAATACGAAGGATACGGGCAAAGTAGGGAAGATGCTTGGCTATACCCTTATTATCTTCATTCTGACGGCAATTATTTCCGGTGTGCTGATTCTTATTGTCACGCAATTCACTGGTGTGCCTTCTTCCTTTGCTGCACCTGAAACAGCTCAGGCTGCCAAGCCCGTTCCCATTGGTCAGCAGATTGTAGATACCCTGACCGTAGGGGATATGCCCCTTCTGATTTCGCGGTTTCACGTGCTTCCTTTAATCATCCTGAGTATCTTCTTCGGACTCTGTGTTACCCTCGTCGGTGAACCGGCAAAGCCTGTCGTAGAATGGATGAATGCTATGACCCTCGTCTGCTATAAGATGGTAGCCGTCCTCATGAAGGCCGCTCCTATCGGCTTAGGTGCTTATTTCGCCGACCTGACCGGCACTTATGGCGTTGACTTGCTGAAGACTTATGGCAGCGCTATGCTGGTGTTCTACGGCGTTGTAATCGTATATTTTTTCGTATTCCTTGGCTTCTATGCTTATCTGGCTGCCGGTACCTGGGGCATCCGGAATTATTTCAAAGTTATCCTGGCACCGGCTCTGACTGCACTGGGTACCCGTTCTTCTGCAGCTACCATTCCTCTGCAGATGGAAGCCTGTGATAAGCTGGGTATACCTCGGGATATCTCTTCCGTAGTTGTCTCCATGGGGGCTACCTGCCACATGGATGGTGCCTGCATCGCCATGGTTTATGCCCAGGTTCTGGCAACCACGATCTTCGGTCGTCCTTTGATGGGCTTTGATTATTTGCTGGTTATCTTCATCGGTGTGGCTTCCTCCGTAGCTACATCTTCTGTTCCTGGTGGCGGTGCTGCCGGCGAAACCATGATTTTGTCCGTGTTCCACCTGCCAGAAAGTGCCTTCCCCATCCTGCTGATGGTTATCGAACTGTTCGACCCAGGCTGCACTCTGTTGAACTCCTGTGGTGATACGGTTGTCTCTATGTTGATTACCCGTATCTTCCACGGTAAAGACTGGTATAAGAAAAATTTGAGTGGAAAGGGCGAATTATATAATGATACTTAATGCGAATTACGTTCTTCAGGAACCGGACTATGGAGACGCTCCTCTCCCGGATTCCCTGGATTTCATACTTCCTGTAAACGGAGACCGGATGCTGGGAGAACTCTATCTGCCCAGTGGTATCTATGAGGCTCCTCATCCTGCCGTAATCATGTGCCATGGGATTCCTGGCACCAACAACTTTGATGATCTGGCCCAATGCCTGCGTCGCATAGGCTGTGTGGTAATCCGGCTGTATCACCGGGGCGCCTGGGGCAGTGATGGGGACTATACCTTCTCCCATTGTTTGGAAGACTGCCTGGCAGCCACAGACTGGGCCCGGACTACAGGGGTGGAAAAATATGGCATTGATCCGGATGCTATCTTTTTAGCTGGTCACTCCGCCGGCGGCTCTACTGTTATCAATGCGGCCAGAAAACGCCCCTTTATCCGCGGGGTCATTGCCTACTGTCCCCTGGACCATACGGTATTGCACGGAGATGAAACCGAGCCTCTGCTGAAGCAGGAATTCAAGGAGTTCGCCACAGTGCTCCACGTAAAGGATTTTGAAGAATTATGGCAGGATAGCATCAGTCACCAGGAAGAATGGAGATTTGCCGGTTCCGCTCCTTATTTCAAGGACCACAATCTGCTGCTGATAGGTGGTACTAAGGACCCTGTTACACCGCCTGCCGTCATCCTGGATCCTTTCTGGAAGGCCTTGCAGACCGCAGGTACTAAAGCCATACATGACTATGTGCTGTTGCCTTCTAACCACGGGATGGATACGGCCAGATTAGTCCTGGCCAAAACCATCTGCGGCTGGATAGGGAAAGTCATGGGATAAGGACACAGCAATAAAAAAAGAATTGGTATAAAGAAGGTGATTGCCCATGGCAGCTGTGATTTCAGATTTCATATCTCATCAGCTGCCTGGGCAGTTTGCTTTTTATAACCTGACTGGTCGTGGTGCTGAAATCATTTTGGGCTGGTCCAGGAGCTTTTGTCCCTGGTCTGGGGGTATACAGTCTCAGCAGATGGCTGGAAAGGGAAAAGGGTGGTACGCACAACATCGGTATCTGGCTCTATATTTTCGGTGTCCTTTTCATCTTCTTCTTTTCATACAATTGTATGAGCTATAAGCTGTAAAAGTAGAATCACGAGGGCGAGTGAACAACGAAGAAGTCTTTTCTGCGTGAAATAAAGGCCAATGAAATCAGAAGAACCTGTAACACTGACGGCACAGGAAACAGGAGGACATGGTTTTGGGGAATCCATCCTTTTCAGCATGGACGATCCTGACCATGTCGGCAATAGAATGGTTACGCTTCCTGAAGGGGACATCATCAGCTTTGATGGGAAAGATGTCAGCATAAAGAAATATCCGTAAACATTCGAAGTGACAGAATATACGATAAAATCGGGTATTTTGCGACACCTTGACAGAAAAATATTTGTTGGACGTTAACAGGTGTACCTGGAAATTATGTTGACGGCGAATACCGTCACGGGGGTTCGAATCCCCCTCTCTCCGCCACAATGAGAGCTCATTCGAAAGAATGAGCTCTTTTGCTTTGCCTGAAAAGGCCCCGGATGATGAACATTTCCATGTATTCGTTTTATTGATTAAAAAATTCTTTGCCGTTATAATTAGGGTAAGAGTTTGTCGTTCATCGATTGGAAATCCTGTTTCAGGCGCCTTGGGGAAGGGCTGAAACAATTTTTATAAAGGAGGTCCATTATGGCCAGGTACAAGTGCAGGATATGTGGTTATATTTATGATGAAGAAAAGGAAGGAAAGCCCATTTCCGAGCTGAAGTTCTGCCCGAAGTGCCGGGAAGACGTGAGCAATTTCGTGAAGATTGAGGAATCCGGAGATGCCGGCCGGACTCCGGCAGCTACGGAGAGTCCGGCAAAAGAAGAAATTTCTCTTGCCTATGATCCTGAAACGGCCAGGGAGGACCCGAAGGTCCGTGCCATGTGGGAAATCCATGAAATGGCGGTCAACGGAAAGACTCTCCATGCCTGCATGAGCACCCGTCTCCCCCTTCCGAAATGGGAAGATATTCTTCTCCTGGGCGGTCAGCTGAATCCGGCGCCTCTCTTTGATGATGAAGAAGTGAACCTGAAGACTGTCATCGGCAAACATGCGGCAAAGCCCATGATTCTTGACGGACCGGTTTATGTGTCCCACATGTCTTTCGGCGCCCTTTCGAAGGAAGCCAAAGAAGCTTTGTCAAAGGGGACTGCTTTGGCAAAGACGGCCATGTGCAGCGGCGAAGGGGGCATCCTTCCGGAAGAAAAGGCGGCAGCTTACAAGTATATCTTTGAAATCATCCCGAATATGTACTCCGTGACGGAAAAGAACCTGAAAGAAGCGGACGCCATCGAGATCAAGATCGGTCAGGGTACGAAGCCCGGCATGGGCGGCCATCTCCCGGGAGAGAAGGTCACCCCTGAAATCGCGGAAATTCGCGGCAAGAAGGTGGGCGAAGATATCCAGAGCCCCAGCAAGTTCAAGGAAATAAAAACGAAAGAAGACCTGAAAGCGTTCGTCGCCAGACTGCGGACGGTTTCCGAGGGACGGCCGATCGGCATCAAGCTGGCGGCAGGGCACATTGAAAAGGATTTGAAATTTGCCCTCTTTGCAAAGCCTGATTTCATCACCATCGATGGACGGGGCGGCGCTACAGGCTCGAGCCCCTTCCTGCTCCGTGAAGCGACCACGGTTCCCACCATTTATGCCCTTGCCCGGGCAAGGAAATATCTGGATGAGCAGCATTCCGACGTGAGCCTCGTTATTACCGGGGGACTTCGGACGAGCGCAGATTTTGCCAAAGCCATTGCCATGGGAGCTGATGCCATTGCAGTCGCTACGGGAGCTTTAATGGCCCTGGGCTGCCAGCAGTATCGGATTTGCGGGAGTGGTCATTGCCCCGTAGGCATTGCCACCCAGGATCCGGAACTCCGGAAGCGTCTCCATGTGGATATCGGGGCACAGAGAGTCGCCAATTATTTCAAGGTGGCTTTCTCCGAACTGGCCTCTTTTGCCAGAGTGACGGGCCATCATGATATCCATGACCTTTCCGAAAAAGACCTCATTACGACGAGCGAGGAAATCCACAAATACACCGGCATCCGTCATGCGGGAGAAGATTGAATCCTCCTTGATGGCAGGGAATTTTGTGGATTTAATGAAAAATTAATGATACAAAACGCAATTTTTTCTACTATATCTATAGAGAGAAATAAAGCGTCCCCCGCAGGGTCCCGCAGCGCGCAACCATGGAATGCGGGACGGGGAGCGATGCGTTTTTCCCGAATCGGTACCGAAATGAAGATCTTCAGCAATCAGATGGAAATTCTTTGAAACAGGAAACAGTCTGTTCTCTTCGTGTTGTCTTTTAACGACTTGGGAACGAAAAGCCCGGCTCAAAAGAGCCGGGCTTTTTGTTTGCAAAAACATATTTCTCATGATACTTTACAGGTAGATGATTCTTGTTTTAGAAAGGGAGCATTTATGAGAATGGTAAGGAAATACGGGCTGGCCCTTCTTGCGGCATCGGCTCTCCTCCTGCCTTGGAACGTTTCGGCAAAAGGGGGCGAAGTGCCGCCCCCTTTTTCAGGAAATCAAAGCCGCCTCGCCGCTGGACCTCTCTGCCGACAATTATGAAACCATGACCATGAAGGTGGAAGGCCGGGACGTGACGTTTCGCGCCTATACGGACCTTCTCTAGGTGGCCAAACCGGTAGACAAAGAGTACCAGACCATGAATATTTACGTCCCCGAAGGGTATTTCCAGGGGGAAACGATTCATGGCTATACGGCAGAAACGGCGCCCATTTTCCTTCCCAATACGGTGGGCGGTTACATGCCCGGAAAGGCGGGGGTGCCGGAGGAAAAGGAAAGACGGACCGGCGGGCCCAATGCGATTCTCTCTGCCCTGGGCCATGGCTATGTGGCAGCCGCTCCGGGTGCCCGGGGGCGGACGAATCAGGATGCAAAGGGGAAATATACGGGAAAGGCTCCTGCCTGTATCGTGGATATGAAGGCGGCGGTCCGCTATCTTCGCCACAATAAAGGCATCCTTCCGGGGGATATGGAAAAAATAATTTCCAACGGCACTTCGGCCGGCGGAGCTCTTTCTTCTCTCCCTGGGACGTGGGACACGGGGGAGATTATGACCTGGAAGAACTTTTCCGGTGGATTGATTCGATTTGCCTGAAGAAGTGAATACAGTCGGAGAATCATAAATAACCAGCGACTTTGATGATAAAGTTATCAGTTATCAGTTCTTAGTTAGCAGAAAAGTGGGCCCGCATCTCTGAGATGACGGGTCCTTTTCATAAAAAATATAAAAACTGTTTCTTACTTTTTAAGGGTGCATCCCTGCCGGTCATGATAGCTTTCAAACAAAAAGACTGTGAAATCAATCGTTTCACAGTCTTTTCAATTTCTCTTTACCCTATGTTGGATCGTCGTCAGGTTTATTATTTTTCCAGTCCCATGAAGCGGGCGAGGGTGGCCCTTTTCCTTCTTTTTGCGCGGCCAGGACGGCATCCCTGCATTCCGGTGTCACCAGAAGGCTTTCGAAATGCTGCTTCATTTCATCGGGGACTTTTCCTTCCGTGCGGACGTGGAGGTAAGAGAATAAGCCGGCCATGACCTCATAGGTTTCCAGATCCTTCGGATGACGGCCGCATTCGGTGAGATACCCCTCCGCCAGCGGCAGGGGCAGGGCGATTCGGTCCATGCCGCTGGAGTCATCTTCTTCATGGAGAAGACCATTCATCATGGCTGTAAAACCTTTGAACATGGAATCGTCATAGGTCGTTTTCTGAAATAGATTTTCCGGGGTATCAAAGGCCTGCAGCACAGACAGGATGCCCTCACTATTGGGAAATTCTGTCTGCCAGCCTTCGGTGAGGAGCCATTTCCTGATTTCCTCCGTTTCCGGTTTGAGGAGGGGAAGGGTATTGATCCGTCCCCAGCCATGGACATGCCGGACCATGTCGAAAATCCGCTCATTCCGGTCCGGCCAGTTTTCTGCGGCCCTTCCACAGAACCAGGTGAATTCGTTGCACCTTGAAAGGATGCGGACGATTTGCGCGCATTCTTCCCGCCAGCCCGTATTGAGGATGGAAAGGAGCAGGAGGGCAAATTTGACCATTTCCACATGCGTCTCCGAGCGGAGAAGATTGAAGCTCAGCGTGTAGACGCGGGGTCCGTCAAGAATGACGTCCGGTCCGTCCATCCAGGCCTCCAGCTCATCGGCATAGTCTATCATCCGGCGCGGAGTATCTTTGGAAAAGAAATTTTTCCCGCAAAGAAAATCTCTGGCCCCTTTCGCGGCTTCGGCATATTTTTCCTGATTGGCAAGAAGAAGGGCCTCGCGAAGGGGATCGTCAGAATCCTCTGGATTTGGACCTTCCTGCAGGATGAAGCCGTCTTCCATGCCATCGGCCAGATGGAAGGAAATCCTTCCCAGAGAAGGATGGTCCACTTCCTTTGCCCCGTTCACATGGCGGTCCAGGGAGAAATCCTCCGGCAGCTCATCTTTTTCATCCAGTCGACTTCTAATTAGATTCAGGATACTTTCTTCTGTTACATACTCCATCAGGTCCATGGGAGCCTCCTTTTGAAATCCATTTACTCTGGCATTCAGCGTAACAGAAAGGAGACTATACTTCACGGAAAAAAGGGTGCGAACTGGGGGAGAGCAGTTAGCCATTAGCCGCTAACAGTTCATTTTGAATCGGGATGCGGGATGCGGGAGGCGGGGTGCGGGAAGGTGGGGGTGTATAAAAATAAAAATCATTATTTAA
>DKQZ01000095.1:0-10903 GCA_002471975.1 Dialister sp. UBA7295
GAGACTCAAACCAGGGTATTTATCAGTTGACTCCAATAAATCCCAATAAAAAAGCACCGCGTGAGCGGTGCACCTTTACGAATCACGAACCACGAACCACGAAATTTCGAAATTTTCTCAACCGGGGCGTGCCGCATTGAGGCTAATTCACGAAAACCGTATGAGACTCAAACCAGGGTATTTACCAGTTGACTCCAATAAATCCCAATAAAAAAGCACCGCATGGGCGGTGCACCTTTACGAATCACGAACCACGAATCACGAAATCTCGGAACTGTCTCGACCGGGGCGTGCCGCGGTGAGGCTAATTCACGAAAACCGTAAGTGACTCAGGTCATTTATCTGACAATTGACTCCAATAAAATCTCACACATGCTGTTTCATGGTGATCCCAAAGAGGGTGACTGTCTTTTCGTGAGAGATGAGGTAGACCATGTAGGAGGAGCAGGCTGCCCGGATGCACTGGTCCAGGAGAAGGGCGATCCAGGTTCCTACGATTCCCATATCGAAGACGTAGAGGAAAATGGCGGTCATAATGGGGCGGATGACTGCTACGGACATGAAGGAGTAGGCAGCCACGGTTCCGGTGTATCCGCTCCCGCGGAGGATTCCAGCCCCCCAAAGTCCGATGGATTCGGGGAAGGATACGATAGCCACGAAGAGCATGATGATACCGCTCATGGCAAGGGAATCGGGATCGGTGGAGTAGAAGGAGAAGATTTCCGTTGAGAAGATCCAGGTGACGCCGCAGGAAATAGCGGAGAGAAGCATGGACCATTTGAACCCGGTTCTCTTATAGGCATGCCAGTCTTCTTTGCTGCCGCTTCCCATGGTCTGGCCTGCTTCCACCATATTGGCTTTGCCGAAGCCCATGATGAAATCCCAGTATACGTCACAGATATTCATGCAGATGGAGTGAACCGCAAAAGGTACGGTGCCCATGCCGGCTGCCATGCGGGAGAAAAGGACCATGCCGATTCGTTCGCTTCCCTGTTCGGAGAGGACGGAGGAGAAAATAGGAACGATTTCATCGAAATATTTCTGATCCGGAATCCATTTGCCTCCGGTGAGGAAACCGTCTTTATAGAGCATGCAGTAAGCAAGGATGAGGGAGAAAAGGGTGCTTACGGCAGTTCCGATAGCTGCACCTTCGACGCCCAGGGCCGGGAATGGTCCGAAACCGCGGATGAGGAGGAAACTGAAAATGGCATTCAGTATATTACCGCCCACATTGACTTTCATGATTTTGGCCGTATCCCCATAGCCCAGCTGCACGGCCTGGAGGATCAGGGTGAGAGAGGTGAAATAGACGCCCAGCAGGGCAAAGGGGCCATATTCCATGGCCAGTTCCAGATAGTCCGGTTTGGCGCCCATGAGGAGGAATATTTCTTTCATGAAAATAAAGGCAAGGATGTGGAGGACACCCAGGGTAGCAGCACAGAGGGTGAGGGACTGCTTCAGGAGCTGGGGTACGTCCCGGCTTCCCACTTCACCGGCGCCCGCTCTCCGGCTGGTGACGAGAGTGACCGCAGAGGCCAGGGACCTGGAAAAGCAGAGGAGCACCAGACGGGGCTGGAGGAAAATACTGACGGCCGCTACGGAAAGGCTGCCCAGGGCGGAGACCAGGATGAGATCCGTGGAAGAGAGAAGGATCATAAAGAGTCCTTCCAAAGCTGCGGGAAGCGCGATACGCAGGTAGTGCCGATCGTAATGATTCATGGAAACTCCTCCGGGAAATACATTTCCAGAAATATAATTTACAGAACAGATTGCCAGAATTGTCTGTCAGTTCAGCGTCTATATTCTATATGATATTTTTAATAAAAGCAATTGAAATTTTCAAGTCTTAAAAGGATCAATATTTTGGCATATGAAAAACATGAATTTGGTATATTTACTATAAGTAAAATGGGATAGTAAATCAATAATTGAATCATGCTGAATGCATGGAAATAGACATGACGATGCGTGAGAGCTCCTGAAAAGGATGACGGATGAAAATGGAACGGGAAGGCTGTATTTAAATTTTCCCATTCGGGATGCCTGTATATTTCATGGAAATATAAAATTTCTAAATTTCAAAGGACATAAAGGATCGGGAGCAAAGGGGAGGCAATTCCATGAGCAAATGAATCAGATAAATTAAAAACATATAACATTATAACTGAACCGAGTAATAATAGGTTAGAAAAATATAAACAAAAATTAAATTGGCAATTGATTAGATTAAATAAACGTGCTATACTATTTTCGAAATAATCTATACGAGTCTCAAAATAAACTTATAAAAATCTGTGGGGAAAGACAGTACGCCAGAAGACTGCGGCTCTTATCTCTTTAATTTGTTGAGAGGGTTTTGGGAAGAACTCTCGGTTTACTATTGGGGTTGTATTTTACATTGCTATTTTCTTTATCCGACAAGGTCCCTGCTCTGGCCTTGCTTTTTTCGTGGGAAATTTCTATCCCCTGCCGGGGGATAGTGTATATATAGGTTATTTATTATTTAAGAAAACGGGAGATGGTAATTTTGGGAAAGAAACAATTGGCTATCCGGCTGGGCCAGATGGTGCTGGTCCTCATCGGGATCAGCTTCATCACATTCTGCCTGGTCATGCTGGCTCCGGGCGATCCGGTCCGCCAGATGATTGCCGGCAACGAAGATATCGTGGTCAGCCAGGTGGAAATTGATGCGCTGCGTCATGAACTGGGTCTGGATAAACCATTTATTTTCCAGTATCTGGACTGGCTGGGCCGTGTGCTTCATGGCAATTTCGGTTTCTCTTTCATGATGAAAAAACCGGTTATCGAGGCTATTGCGGAATCCCTGCCGGCCACAGTCATTCTGGCTCTGGCTTCTACGGTTTTCATGCTTGTCTTCTCGATCCCTCTCGGTATTTATACAGCCGTGAAGAAGAATACCTGGTTTGACTACCTCATCCGCGGATTCTCCTTCGTAGGCGTATCGGTTCCGAACTTCTGGATGGGCCTCATGCTCCTCTGGATTTTCGCGCTGAAGCTGGGACTTCTCCCCATCGTGGGCGGCGATATTTCCTTTGAAAACCTGATCCTTCCGGCAACGACCCTGGGCATCGTCATGACGTCGAAATATACCCGTCAGGTCCGTGCCACAGTGCTGGAAGAACTGAATCAGGACTACGTCATGGGCGCGAGAGCCAGAGGGTTCTCTGAATCTCATATCCTCTGGAAAGAAGTCCTTCCAAACGCACTGCTCCCGCTGGTTACCCTGCTCGGCCTTGCCTTCGGTTCCCTTTTGGGCGGCGCTGCAGTCGTAGAAATCGTATTCTCCTGGCCGGGCATGGGTTTCATGGTGGTCCAGGCCATTACCTATCGTGACTTCCAGACTGTACAGGCCGTAGTTCTCTGGATTGCCCTCATGTACATGGTCATCAACCTGGTCGTCGATCTGTCTTACCATCATCTTGACCCGAGACTTCGGAAAGGAGGCCGTTAATCGATGGAAAACCTTATTCGCGGTTTCAAAGAAAAGCCAACTTTCCGTTTCACCACTCTCCTGGTACTGCTCCTGATCCTGATCGTCATCCTGGCCCCTGTGATTTCTCCATATAATCCTCTGGAAGCCGTCATGAAAGATGCCAACCAGGCTCCTTCGGCAGCTCATCTCTTCGGTACCGATAAACTGGGACGCGACGTCCTTTCCCGTATCCTTTACGGCGGCGCTTATTCACTGACCAGCGTACTTGCCCTGGTAGCCATCATTTTCTGTGTAGGAACGACCATGGGCGTCCTCGCCGGCTATTATGGCGGCATGGTGGATACAGTCATCATGCGTATCGCTGATATGATGATCTCCTTCCCTGGCGTTATCCTGGCTATTGCTATCGCCGGTGTCATGGGCGGGTCCCTGATCAACGCCATGATCGCATTGACCGTCGTCACATGGACGAAATATGCACGACTGGCAAGGTCCGTCGTATTGAAAATCAAAAAGAGAGATTTCGTGGACGCGGCCATTGTAAGCGGCGGCACTTCCACCCATATCCTTATCGCCCATATTCTTCCGAATATTATCCCGGTCCTCATCGTTACCGCAGTTTCCGATATCGGCGCCATGATGATGGAACTGGCAGGACTTTCCTTCCTGGGCTTCGGTTCCCAGCCTCCGGCACCGGAATGGGGCCTTATGCTGAATGAAGGCAGACAGCAGCTTCAGACCGCTCCCTGGCTCATGTTCTTCCCGGGCCTTGCGATTTTCCTCACCGTCGTAGTCTTCAATCTCTGGGGCGATGCCCTTCGAGACGTACTCGATCCGAGAGACGAAGACTGATTATAGGAGTCATCTGTCCGTTTAGTGGTCTGGCTCATTTTCGGTATTCGGGAGTTAGCCTCACCTCGGCATGAAAGATTTGTGTCATTATCCTGAATCGAGATGCGGGGTGCGGGGCGGATATGGTTTCCTGCGGAAACCAATCTTATATAAGCGGCTCCGCCGCGGGCCTTTGGCAGATTTTTATGAATTATCCATATAAAATGGCCGCTTATTTACTGATGCGGCCCACCTTCACGAATCACGAATCACGACCCACGAATCACGATTCGGATGATTGACTCTGACTATAGTCGGGACAAATGTCCCTCAACATCCGGCTTCATTTATAATTTTTTATAAATCCATTCCATTTTCCCACACATTTTTTCCAAGAAAGGAAGCGTTCAAAAGATGAAATCTATTTACAAAAAAGGTGCGGTTCTTGCAGCAGCAGCTCTTATGGCATTTGCCTTCGCAGGGTGCGGCGGCGGTGGCGGATCTTCTTCCAAGACTGCGAAAGATACCCTGGTCGTTGGTGTTACCAACTTCGCTGACTCCCTGGAACCGACTGATAACTACTTTGGCTGGCAGGTTATGCGTTATGGCATCGGTGAATGCCTTGTTCACTTCGATGACAAGATGAATGCAGAACCCTGGATTGCTGAAAGCTGGAAAGTAGCAGACGACAAGATGTCCTGGACCTTCAAGATTAAGGACATTAAGTTCTCCAACGGCAAACCGGTCACCGGCGAAGCAGTCAAGAAATCTATTGAACGTACTTTCGCAAAAGCTGCCCGTGCAAAGGCTATGTTTGAACTGGACCACATCACTGCTGATGGCCAGAACGTAACCATTTATACCAAGAAACCGGTAGCAACCCTCCCGGGCATGCTGGGCGACCCGCTCTTTATCATTGTCGATGTCACTGAAGATGGTCCGAGAGACTTCGCTAAACAGGGCCCGATTTCCACCGGTCCATATGCTGTCAAGTCTTTCTCCAAAGCAAAGACCGAACTGGACAAGAACCCGAACTTCTATGACAAAGCTCCATTTGCTCATGTCACCATCAATACCATCGATGACCCGAATACCCGTGCAATGGCACTCCAGAAAGGTGAAATCGATGTAGCAGTCAATGTAGCACCTGGCGATATGCAGTTGTTCCAGGATGAAAAGAAATTCACCACCAGCAAGATCGCTTCCATTCGTGACGTACTGGCCCGCCTCAGCGTAAAAGAAGGCAAGCCTCTCGCTGACAAGAACGTCAGAAAGGCACTTCTCCAGTCCCTGGACCGTGAAACCTACTGCAAAGTCCTCCTGAAAGATACCTTTACCCCCGGCGGCCCGCTCCTTCCGCCGTCCATTGACTACGGCTTTGATCAGCTGATGAAAGAATATCCGGACAAATACAATGTAGAAAACGCAAAGAAACTCCTGGCTGATGCAGGCTGGAAAGATACCGATGGCGACGGCATTGTAGAAAAAGACGGCAAACCACTGGAACTGGACTTCATCTTCTACTCCGGCCGTGCAGAACTCCCGCTCTTTGCCGAAGCTACCCAGTCTGATGCAAAGAAAGTAGGCATCAAGGTTAACCTGAAGAACGTAGACTATAACGTACTCGATGGCATTGGTACCCGCGGCGAATATGACCTCCTGATTTCCAACGTTCTTTCCGAACAGGCAGGGGATCCGGAAGTATTCGTCAACATGTACTGGAAGACCAATGTAAATGGCAGCAACCCGCAGAACGGTTCCGGCTACAGCAATCCTGAATACGATGCTCTCTCCAACCAGCTCGAATCCGAATTCGATCCGGCTAAGAGAAGAGAAATCATCATCAAGATGGAAAAGATCATCCAGGATGACGCAGCTACCCTCGTATTCGGCTATCCGCAGACCAATATGATCTCCTCCAAGAAGGTCAAGAATGCGAACATCAAACCGTGCGACTACTACTGGGTAACCAAGGACATCGCTCCGGCTGAATAATTTTGAAACAGATTTGAAATAAAACTCTGCCGGCCCCCCATAGGCCCCGCTTCCGGGGATTGGGGGCCGGGGAATGGGAAGGATTGTACAACGCCTTCGACAGGAAACTTTCTTAAGGATAACTGATACCGGAATCTTTGGGTTCCCCGGGAAATTGGGGGAAATAAAAAAACGACGCCCATGAATTTGCGCCGCACCACCCCAACACTCCCGACATCCCCGGGGTCCCGACAATCCCGAAACAAAAGCTTTCGTTCCTGAAGATACTTTTCAGAAAAAGTCATCTCACAAGGAACTTTGGAAATAAAAAAGCGGCGCCTTCTACTGACGCGCCGCACCACCCCGACATTCCCGATATCTCCGGGATTCCCGACAATCCCGAAACAAAAGCTTTCGTTCCTGAAGATACTTTTCAGAAAAAGTCATCTCACGGGGATATTGGAAATATAAAAAAAGCGGCGCCTTCTGCTGACGCGCCGCACCATCCCGATATTCCCGACACCCCCGAGATTCCCGAGATTCCCGATTCAAAAGCTTTCGTTTCTAAAGTTATCTTTATAGAAATCAGACCATTTCATCCTACATCCCCCTCATTCCCCGACTCCTGATCCGGCAGCCACCGGACCATGTCCGTTCTGAATCCCTCTGCCGAAAGGCAATTTTGAAATAAAGGAGCCATTATGCTGTTAGAAGTAAAAGACCTGGGCATCTCCTATGGGAAGAGAGATCCCGTGGTGCGCCACGTGACTTTTAACCTGGAACAGGGGAAAATCCTTGCCATCGTCGGCGAATCCGGCAGCGGCAAGACCACAGTCATCCGTGCCATCCAGCACGTACTCCCGGGGGGAGGCCATATTTCCGAAGGCCAGGCTCTCCTGGAAGGCCAGGACACTGAACTCAAGACCCCTGAAATGCACAGAAAACTTTCCGGCACCGATGTTTCCATGATTTTCCAGGACAGCGGCGCCATGATGAATCCGATCCGACTCATTGGAGACCAGTTCAGAGAATTCCTGGCTATCCATGGAATGACTGATGAAAAAGAAGCTCATGACCGCATGATTGAAATGCTCACCATGGTCCGCCTCCCGGATCCGGAACAGATTCTGAAGAGCTATACCTTCGAACTTTCCGGCGGTATGCGTCAGCGTGTCGGCATCGCTATGGCTATGGCTTTCCATCCGAAACTGCTCCTGGCAGATGAACCGACTTCTGCATTGGACGTAACTACCCAGGCAGCCATCGTCAAAGAAATGATGGAAGTCCGCAAGAAAATGAATACCTCCATCATCATCGTAACCCATAACATGGGCGTTGCCTGCTTCATGGCCGATGACATCATGGTTATGAGAAATGGCAATGTCGTGGAATACGGCAAGGCAGAAGACGTCATTTACCATCCGAAAGAGGACTACACGAAAATGCTCCTCGCGGCAGTTCCAACACTGGAAGGAGAATTCGCATGAAAGATTATGGAGAAGAAATCCTTCGCATGGAGGACATCTGCAAAGTATTCGATCTCGGGGGAGGCAAGACCCTGGCCGCTTCCGATCATGTCAATATCAGCCTGCACAGGGGTGAAACCCTGGGCGTCGTAGGGGAATCAGGCTCCGGGAAATCCACCCTGGCCAAGATCCTCACTCGTCTCTATTCCATGACCAGCGGTAAAATTCTTTTCCACGGAAAGGATATCGCTGCCCTCAAAGGCGAAGAACTCCGCCAGGCAAGAAAACACATCCAGATGGTTTTCCAGGACCCCTCCACCGCATTCAATCCGAAACAGCGGGTAAAGCAGATCATCTGTGAACCCCTCCTGAATTACGGAATGATCAAATCCAGCCAGGTCGAAGAAAAGGCAAAAGAAATGCTCCGCCTCGTCGATCTTCCTGATGATTTTGCCAACCGCTATGCGAATAACATGTCCGGCGGTCAGCGTCAGCGTATCGCCATCGCCAGAGCTCTGGTACTGAAACCGGAAATCATCGTCTGCGACGAAGCAACGAGCGCCCTCGACGTATCCGTCCAGAAAACAGTCATCGAGCTCCTTCGCCGCCTTCAGAGAGAAACAAACGTGGCTTATTTCTTCATCTGTCACGATCTGGCTCTCGCCAATATGTTCTGCGATAACATCGTTATCATGCAGCGTGGACGGGTCGTAGAAACCATTAACGACCTCCATAACGGCAAAGACCCCTATACAAAGAAACTTCTCGCCTCCATCTTCACCATCGAAGAAGGAAAGAAGAAAGTCCTTTCGGACGAACTCTTTGCATAAAAACAGCCGTCAGCAGTTAGCCGTTAGCAGTTAGTGGAAACGCAGCTTACGGCTGGCTAACGGCTGACAACTAACTGCTAACGGCTAAAAATCGCATCTCACTTGCCCGCGGGGATGAAAGAAGAGAAAGAGTACACCGAGGAAACACGGCAACTCGCAGTGAAAATTCTCTTCTTTACAGGGCATGTCATATATTTCTATTTTATTGTTCCACAGAGGAGAGGATATCATGAAAAAAATTCTCGCAATCGCAGCTTGCGCTGCACTCGGCCTGGGCGTATCCGCATACGCTGCCAACCCGTTCTCTGATGTGTCCACCGATGACTGGGCATACCAGGCAGTTTCCGACCTGTCCGATCAGGGCGTAGTCGAAGGCTATCCGGACGGCACCTTCAAAGGTGAAAAGAACATCACCCGTTACGAACTGGCTCAGATCGTTGCCCGCCTCATGGCTAAAGAAGATCAGCTGAATGCTGAACAGAGAGCAACCCTGGACAAACTGTCCGGCGAATATGCAGACGAACTGGCAAACCTGGGCGTTCGCGTAGGCAACCTGGAAAAGAAAGTAGGCAACATCACCTGGTCCGGCGACGCTCGTATGCGCTATAAAGAAGGCTACGAAAAGGTTAATGACCTGGATAAAGATGGGAAGATCCAGTACAAAGAGGATGGAAAGACTCCAATTACAAAACAGACCGGTAATTCCTTTGGTAAATGGGATGGCCGTATGCGCCTCAATATGAAAGCGCAGATCAATGACAGCACCTACGCACGCGGACGTTTCGCCACGAACATGGACTTCAAAGGCTCTGATAGTGATACAACAATGGACGTTCTCTACGTTCATCATCAGTTTGGCGACAAAGTAGGCGTAAACCTGGGTAAATACTCCCTGTTTTTTGGCCAGACCGGTCTCCTCATGGATGACTACATCAAAGGCGTGACCGCAACTGTCGGTGATGATAAACTGGCATTGGAAGCAGGTTTTGGTCGCGTAGCTGCATGGGGTGCTGATGGATATACCAATGATGATCTGGCATATGCAAGACTCATCGGCAAATCCGGACGTTTCGCTTACGATGCTGAATATGCAACCCTGACCAGTGATAAGGCTCCAGCTACTTACTGGGGTCTCGGCCTGTCGGCAGGCATTACCAATGACCTGGACGTATTCGGCGATTACTATCAGAATACCGATGCCAAAGGCGATCCGGCTCTTTGGACCGCAGGTATCGGCTATGGCCACTATGCAGCCAAGAAACCGGGCACCTGGAGACTCTCTGCTCAGTATGTAAAGAATGAAGCAAATGCTTACTTTGGTGATGCTTCCACCTATACAGCAATGCCTCTGAACACGGCTACACTGGCTGCTAGCGATACTCATTTCTGGCTCGTTAACGGCGATGTCATTCTGGCAAAGAATGTTCGTCTCCATGGTGAATATGCATTCGACGTAAGCACCAGCGATAAACTTGACTACGATGATCTCTTCACCGTATCCCTGAACTACAACTTCTAATAGTTTCCGTTCATGAAAAAGAGCTCCCCTGCGGGGGCTCTTTTTGATTGGCTTTGAGATTCATCGGGGAGATCAGCCTTGAAAACTTATGGGAGATTTGCTCCGAAACCTCCAGGACGGGGGGAAGGGATGAACCAAAATTATCCCACAGGTCGCCGCAAATGGGCCCGGCTTCAAGACCATTTTCCAGGCATAGTTGAGACTGACTGACGAAACGTACTTGGGACATATGACTCTATCGGTAAGAAAGAGCTCCCCGAAAAAGCCTCCCCGCTACGGCATGACTCTCACTGCGTTTCGCGCGTCCCTTCGGGCCTTCGAAACGCGTTCGAGAGCAGAACTTCGGGGAGGCTTTTCGCGGGACTTTTGAGGCCATTTCGATGGAAACCGTAAAGCATCAGCCTCATCAGCGTCATGGCACAGATGAGGCTGACTGACGAAAGGCAGCCGGGATATGTGACTCTATCGGAAAAAGCGTGGCCCCCTTCGAGAAGGGGGCTCCGCGAAGCGGTGGGGGCACGAACAAGTCGGAACGATTCCTGGCAGGAGCGGCGGCAAACGGTAAATGTCGAAATAATTATGGATTCATGATGACGTTACGCATGGGACTTTCGTGTCAGATGGCATTCTTACGATAGTAAGCCCCCTTCACCGCCTGCGGCGGAGCTTCCCCCGATGGGGGACGCTGGACAATCGTGCGGGCAATCTTTCTGCAAACAAAGTGCAGTTCCCCCTCACCGGCTGCGCCGGAGCTCCCCAGAGATGCATGTGCCTTTTATCTCATTTCCGACTTGAACCATAGTACATCCCCTCCGTCGCCTTCGGCGCC
>DKQZ01000095.1:10911-16044 GCA_002471975.1 Dialister sp. UBA7295
ACTTTTGAGTCAATTTCGATGAGAATGGTACGGCATAGGTCCCCGCTATTTCTTCCAATAAAAAATGCGCCCGTCAGGGCGCCACCTTATTCTGATAACTGTGAACTGATAACTTTTCACTTACAGTTACCAGTATGTGAGGAAGGGAAGTTATTTCTTGCGCAGAACGACCACTACCCAGGCGATTCCTGTGATGACTGTGACGAGACCGAAGAGGATCATGAAGGGGATGAGGACCATGGGAGTATCCGGGGATGGGCCGCCTCCGGTGTGGGCTCCTTTGATGAAGAATTCGGTGAGGGAGATCACGAAGAGGAAGAAACTTCCGAAGAAGAGCTGGTGTAGTTTTTTCATTTGCTTTGACTCTTTCCTGCGCTGTCAGCGCTCAGGGCAGGGCGATTCTGAAGCAGGTTTCTGCTTCTGCAAGGGTTTTGAAGATGTGAGCGCATTGTTTCCGTATTTCATCGGTGATGGGCATGATGTCCGGTATGAGGATGGGGATCATGCCGGCATTGGATGCGGCGCGGATACCGTTGGGGGAGTCTTCGAAGACGAGACACTCCGATGGAGGGACGCCCAGTTTTTCTGCGGCGAGGAGGAAGATGTCCGGCGAGGGTTTTCCTCTTTCCACTTCGTCTCCGCTGGCAAGGGCCTGGAAATAAGGGGTAAGGCCTGTGACTTCAAGGTTCTGCCGGATGAGGGGGAGGGGTGAGGAGCTGCCGATGGCCATGGGTAGGTTTTTCTCCTGGAAGAAGGAGAGGATGCTTTCCACGCCCGGTTTCAGGGGGACTTCTTTTTTGAGGAGTTCACTGACCCGTGCTTTGCAGAGTTTCTGGATGGGAGTTCCTTTATCTACATGATAATACTTCTCAAGTATTCTGTCCATGGGTTCGCCGCTGGTACCGCAGATTTCGTATTTAAAATTGGCGGGGAGGGTTACGCCCATTTCGGAGGCAATGTGGTTCCATTCGTTCTGGAAGAGTGTTTCCGTATCGAAGAGGGTGCCGTCCATATCGAAAATGACGCCTTTGATCATATTAACCTCCCAGGTGGGAACCGGCCGCCGTGAAGACGGGAAGCATGACAGAAAATACGATGGCTGCCGTGAGAAGTCCGATGGTAAGGAGGACGGCAGGTTCGAGGATGGCCCGGAAGCGGGAAATTTTTCTCTCCGCTTCCCGGGTGAGGATTTTTCCTCCATACCGGAGGAATTTCGGCAGTTCCCCGCTTTCCGTACCTACCCTGGCCAGATGGGTGAGGAGGGGAAAGGAGAAGGAGCTTTCTTCCAGGGCTTTGGAGAAGTCTCTGCCCCTTGTGACTTTTTCGGAAATACGAAGGAGCGCCAGGCGGGCGGTGTGGTTCGTGATGACTTCCCGGGAGGCGGAAAGGGATTCGGACATGGTGCGCCCGCTGTCCAGAAGGGCAGAGAGGGTATAGCAGAAACGGATGAGGAGGAGTCTTCTGTAGAATTTCGAATGGTACAGGAGCCGGTCTCTCGTCTTTCTGCCTTTTTTCGTGTGGAAATAGAGGAAAAGGATCAGGAAGAGCAGCAGGAGAAGGAAAAAGAAATATGTCCCATAGTCTTTCAGCCAGAGTCCCAGGGCGAGGGCAGCTTCTGCGGGACGGGGCAGTTCCAGGGATAAAGTCCGGAAGAGGAGGGCAAAGGAGGGAAGGATGAAGGTGAGGATGAGAAAGAAGACGGCCAGGGCAAAGAGGGTGACGAAGGCGGGATAGGCCAGGGTGCTTTTCAGCTTCCGGAAGAAAAGGTCTTCTTTTTCATAGTAGGCGGAAAGGCGCCGGAGTTCTTCGGGAAGGGTGCCCGAGAGTTCGCCGATCTGGAGGAGGGAAAGGAAAAAGGGCGGGAAGCACTGACTGCGACGGAAACTTTCCCATACGCCGCGGCCGGTGGAAATGTTTTTTTCTATCTTTTTCAGTACTTTCCGCTCTTTGCCTGATGCCTGGTCTTCCAGGAGGGAGAGGGATTCGGTGAGAGTGAGGCCGGCTTCGAGGAGGGAAGCCCATTCTTCGGCGAAGAGCGAAAGGCTCTGACGGGTGGAAAAGGGGGCGCGGAAGGAATATTTCCTTTCTTCCCGTACTTCTTCCAGATGGATCAGGTGAAGGCCCCGGGCGTAAAGTTTCTCTGCCGCTTCTTCTTTCGTCTCTGCCTTGAGGAAGCCTTCTTCCGGCGGATTTCCTTCTTCGTAGGCTTTGTAGGTGAATTCCTTCATAGGGGCCTCACAGTTCCAGTGATTTGATGAGTTTGTCCCGTTCTCTTTCGGAAATATTTCTAAGGCCGTAAGCGGCCTGCTTCATGGTGCGCATCTGGTGGAGTCCCATTTCCATGTAGGAGGGGATCTGCTCTTCTTTTCCTTCGCGGATGAGATGGGAAATGGCGGGGGTCATGGTGAGGATTTCCCGAAGGAGGAAGGTTTCCTTCGTCGTACGGTAGAGCCGCTGGGCGGAGACGGTTTTCAGGTTTCCCGCGAGGAGAGACCGTGCTTCGGCCTGCTTTCCTTCGGGGAAAGCGTGAATGATGCGGTCAATGGAGTCGGCAGCTTTCGTGGTATGGAGGGTGCCGAGGACCAGATGACCGGTTTCTGCTGCTGTCAGGGCTGCGGAAATCGTTTCACTGTCCCGCATTTCACCTACCGTAATGACGTCCGGGTCTTCCCGAAGAGAATCCCGGATACCTTCCGCAAAAGAGGGAACGTCGATGCCCACTTCCCGCTGATGGATGAGGGATTTGGCAGAGGGGAGGAAATATTCCACCGGGTCTTCCAGGGTTACGATATGGCAGGCCCGCTTTTCATTGATGAGGGAGAGGATCCGGGCGAGGGTCGTGCTTTTCCCGCTTCCCGAGGGACCGCACAGGAGGACAAGGCCATGGTCCAGGGAAGCGGTTTTTTCCAGCCAGCTTTCATCGCTATCGGGCGGAAGGGAGGAAAGTTCGGGAAGAATGCGAAGGGCTGCGGCCCTTACGCCTCCCGCATAGTACATATGAACGCGGAGACGATGAAGGCCTGCGGAAAAGGAACTGTCGCAGGAGCCGTTTTTCAGGAAATTTTCCTTTTTTGATTCCGTCATGGCTTTGGAAAGAAGGTCATCCAGGAGGGCAGAGTCTGCAGTCTCCCGGAGCTTCCGGAGAGTCCCGGAAAGGCGGATGATGATGGGCAGCCCTTCGGTGATATGGATATCCGTCATGGCGGGGTAGGCAGCAATCAGTTTTTCCAGATCCATAAGTTCACTCCTCTCCTGCGGTAATGAGGGATGCTTCCGACGGGGGTATGATCCCCTGTTTCATGAGTGTCAGGGCCGCCTCACCCATGGTGGGCTGGCCCTGCTTTTTCATCTGCCGGCGGAAAAGGTCCGGGGAAAAATGGTTCCGGAGGATTACCCGCTCTTCCTGGCGGATGGAAATCAGTTCAAAAACGCCGGTGCGGCCCGAAAGACCTGCATGGCAGGATTCGCAGCCCGGACCCTTTCGGACTCTGGTGCCCAAAAGGGAGGGCGGCAGTTTCCCTGTTTCTATTTCCTCCTCCGTCAGCAGATGCTCCTTCCCACAGCGTCGGCAGACTTTGCCTGCCAGCCTCTGGGCCATGATGAGGGAAAGGGAAGCGGAGAGGAGGTAGGAGGGGATTCCCATATCCATGAGCCGCAGCGGCGCATCTTCCGCATGGTTCGTATGGAGCGTCGAGAGGACGAGATGACCTGTGAGAGCCGCATGAATCGCAATTTCCGCCGTTTCTTTATCCCGGATTTCCCCGATCATCAGGATATCCGGATCCTGACGGACGATGGAGCGCAGACCGCTTCCGAAAGTGAGGCCGGAAAGCTCATTCACCTGGACCTGGGTGATGCCGGAAATCCGATACTCCACCGGATCTTCTACGGAAACGATGGAGACTCCTTCCTGGTTCAGCAGTTTCAATGCCGCATAGAGGGTGGAGGTCTTGCCGCTCCCCGTGGGGCCGCAGGTGAGAATCATGCCTGCCTTCTTCGAAAGGGCTTCCCTGAAAAGCGCTTCCTGGCAGGGCAGCATGCCCAGCGTATTCTTCTCAATGAAATCCACCTGGCCCGAAAGGATACGGATCACGATGGTCTCCCCGTACATGGAGGGGAGGATGGAAATACGGAAATCGTAGGGCACTTTGTCCATGGTCGTGGTCCATGACCCGTCCTGGGGCTTCCGGCTCTCCGCCACATTCATATGGCCAATCACCTTGCAGCGGATGGAAAGCCCTTCCAGCTGCTTCAAAGGCTGGCGATACCGCTCATGAAGAATGCCATCGATGCGGAACCGGATACGGAGATACGACTCCTGAGGCTCCAGATGGACGTCGCTGGCCTTCGAGACGATGGCCTCCCGAAGAATCCGGTCCAAAAGCACGTCAGGCTGGGTGATCCGGATCGACTGCATGGCCTCGCCCCCTCTTTGGAAAAATTAAACGAATCTTTCCTATATTATAACATAGGAGACAGAGGGTGGAACTATGATCGGGGGGCGGGGAGGGGGGTGGACGCGAAGCTTCTGAGTCAATTTCGAAGGAAACTGTAGAACATTATCCTCATAAGCGTCATGGCACAGTTGAGGCTGAATGACGAAAAGAAACCACGACAGGCGACTCTACAGGAAAGTAAGTGCTCCCCGCACAGCCTCCCCGAACTTCGGGGAGNNTTTTCGCGGGACTTTTGAGGCAGTTTCAGTGAAAACCGTACGGCATCAGCCTCATCAGCGTCATGGCACAGATGAGACTGACTGACGAAAGGCAGGCGAGATATGTGACTCTATCGGAAAAAGCGTGGCCCCCTTCGAGAAGGGGGCTCCGCGAAGCGGTGGGGGCACGAACAAGTCGAAACGATTCCTGGCAGTAGCGGCGGCAAACGGTAGATGTCGAAATAATTATGGATTCATGATGACGTTAGCATGGGACTTTTGTGTCACTTATCCTTCTTACGATAGTAAGCCCCCTTCACCCGCTTTGCGGGAGCTTCCCCCGATGGGGGACGCTGGACGATCGTGCGGGCAGTATTTCTGCAAACAAAGTGCAGGTCGTCCTCCTTGGGGATGGGGCTGCCTTTCAGTTCATTTTCGACTTGTACGATCGTACAGTCCCTCCGTCGCCTTCGGCGCCA
>DKQZ01000065.1 GCA_002471975.1 Dialister sp. UBA7295
TTAATCCTGGGTAAATTATAGCGCCACCGCCCCGAGTTCCGGATTCCGGCTTCCGGCATACCGTAATGGTCCGCAGAGTATTGCCTCTCTCGTTCAAGTCGAAATCGCAGGCCCTGATCCACTCGGAACTGGGAACTTCTATGCGAGCCCCGATGGGAGAAACACAAAAAGCCGCCCACGGTATCGTGGACGGCTTTCGGGCAGCAAAATACTCCCGGAGCGAGGAATTGTTCGTTTTCCGGAGTTTCGGTCTTACCTGTCAATAGGGCAGCAGGAATTCCCGCATTGGGATATGCTTCCCGTGACCGGGTACGGAGCGAGGCAGCCGTTACTGAATCATTTCGGATCGGGAGTATTTGCTTTTTTATAACTACTTTGGAATTTCAGAATCCTCGAGGATGGAAGGCAATCGGAACACGTGGGCCTGGCTCCGGATTCGCTTGAAATTTCTGGGCGCCTGGCGGATCGGTTGGAGCTCGGCCCGAGGCCTCGTTCGTTTTGCCTTCTATACATATAGTAGAAAAAAATCGATTTTGTCTCATAAAATTTTTGAAAAAATTTTTTTCAGTCACTGAATAATGACAGGTGAAAGGGCCGGGCAGGATCCCTGCCATAAAAGTGGAAAATATTTCCAATTTCCATTTGCTTTTTGTCGGCTGTTCCTGTATAATAATTAAGCTTGCTATTTGGCAAGAAACTTCCTGGCCCGCAGAGAGTGCGGGACATAGGTCCGAAAAGGAGGCGAATTTCGTGAAAAAGTATGAAGTTATGTTCATTGTGAATGCGGCTAATGATGAAGTCATTAAAGCTGCTGTTAAGCTGGTGCAGGATACCATTACCAGAATTGGCGGCACCATCGACAACACTGATGAATGGGGTAAACGTCATCTTGCGTACGAAGTCAAGCATCAGAGTGAAGGATACTACGTAGTAGTAGATTTCCAGGCTGACCCGGCGCAGATCAAAGAACTTGACCGCGTTATCAAGATTCATGAAGAAATTATCCGTCATATCATTGTTAAACAGGATGACTAAGAGGCAGCACTATGAATTCAGTTCAGATTATGGGTAACCTGGCCCGGGATCCGGTTGTTCGCGCTACAAAGACCGGCCGTGCCGTAGCATCCTTTACGGTTGCAGTGAATCGCAATTTCACCAATCCCCAGGGCGAACAGAGGGAGATTACTGACTGGATCAACGTTGTTGCTTGGGGTCCCTGGGCAGAAGCTGCGGGAAACCAGCTGAGGAAAGGAACCCGGGTCTTCGTAGAAGGCCGGTATACCACCCGTTCCTATGAAGCGCAGGATGGTACCAAACGGTATGTGACCGAAGTGAGTGCAAACCTGATTGCCATTCCTTTGAGCATGGCCGGCAGTTCTTCCTACGGACAGCAGCAGCCTCAGGGCAATTCCTACGGCGGAAATAATGGCTACAACGGAAATAACAATTTCGGCGGAAATGGCGGTTTCGGAGGAAACGGCGGATTCAGCGGAAATAATAATTTCGGAAATAATGGCGGCTTTGGCGCTGCCGGCCAGAATAACCAGCCGAAAGGTGATTTTGGTCAGTTCGGACCTTCTTCCAAGGATGAAGACATTCCGTTCTGATAAACATTGATTTTGGAGGACAATAAAGCATGATCAGAAGAGATAGAGTAAGAAGACCGAGAAGAAAGGTCTGCCAGTGCTGCGTAGATCACGTAGACACCATTGATTACAAGAACGTCGCTGCACTGCGTCGTTTCGTTTCCGAAAGAGGCAAGATTCTGCCCCGTCGTGTAACCGGAACCTGCGCAAAACATCAGCGTAAGATCAACCTCGCTATCAAGAGAGCAAGAGCCATCGCCCTGCTTCCCTTTAGCGCTGACTGATTACAATCAAAACCGTGAAGTCCTATGGCTTCACGGTTTTTTGATGCCTGAAATGACATCGCGGCCGGGAAAGCCAGTCATTACACAAATGTAGAATTGCCGCAAATGATAAAGTGATCAGTTCCTGGTGATCAGTGCAGGAGATCTGCTGCAGACTGGATGGCGGGCCAATTCTGTATTTCAATGAAAATGAAATATAATAGCTGCATCTCTATCTGAATGCGGACAGGGACACGGCTGACAGCTAACGGCTAACGGCTAACGGCTAACGGCTAAATGCTAACCATATTTCCAGTTGAAAGTATCCCTGTTTCTGTATCTCGCCGTCTTTCTTTCTCTGCAGCCGGCCATTGCTTCGGGCGGCCAAACCCTCGCACTATTTTCGCCGGCGGCATGATTCATGATTTCAAGTAATGATTATTTCTATATCCAGTCATAATAATCATATTGGTTGACACTCTGAAACGGCAGGGCTATACTTTAGTTAAGTAAACAGACCGAGCAAAGGAACTCCTGGCTGCCATGGGGCAGCGCAGGATTTTTTTGTTACCGGGATGGACCGGCAAGAGTGGAACGGAAGGGTACCGTTTCATGACTTCGGTCTTTTTTGTTTTGGGGGTGAAAGTATGAATCAATCAGAGGGGATCGGTAAGAAAATCGGCTTGTGGGTTGCGCTGGCGGCCATGATCATCGTCTGGCTGTTCCCGACGCCTGTCGATTTGCCTACCCAGGGCCACAGGCTCATCGGAATTCTTGCATTTGCAGTCATCATCTGGATGACCGAAGGCGTGACTTACCCGGTCAGCGCATTCATCATCATGGTGCTGATGGCATTTTCACTGGGCACGGCGCCCAATCCGGCCAAACCGACAGCCATCCTGGGAACAGCCAATGCCATGAAGATGGCGCTGGGCGGATTTTCAACGACGGCCTGGGCACTGGTGGCAGGGGCCATGTTCCTGTCGGCGGGCATGATGATCACAGGGCTGGATAAACGAATCGCCCTGGTGGTTATGTCCCATATCGGCGTGAAATCCAATCACCTTGTCATCGGCGTTATTTTCGTAGGTTTCCTGCTTTCCTTCTTCGTACCATCC
The DNA here is from genome assembly GCA_002471975.1 of Dialister sp. UBA7295. Lineage (GTDB taxonomy): Bacteria > Bacillota > Negativicutes > Veillonellales > Dialisteraceae > Dialister. The sequence continues at coordinate 2,968 of DKQZ01000065.1, forward strand.
ACCACGGCCCGTGTATCCTGCATGGTTCCGATCGTAGTCGGAATTATCAGGGCCTTCGGGCTGAAAGAGGGTTCTCCTTTTGCCGCCGTACTGATGATGGCCGTGGCTCAGGCAGACTCCCTGTGGAATATCGGTATCAAGACGGCAGCTGCCCAGAATATGGTGGCCATCGGCTTTATCCAGCAGGTGCTGGGCCAGGATATTTCCTGGATTGAATGGTTCATCGCCGCTGCTCCCTATGCGGCCATTATGTCCGTGGTCCTGTACTTCCTCCTGATTCATACCATTCCGCCGGAAATCAAGGAAATGCCCGGCGGCCGGGAAGCGCTGGAAAAGATGTTGAAAGAAATGGGACCGGTTTCCCTGGGGGAAAAGAAACTGCTCATCGTTTCCTTCTTCCTCCTGTTCTTCTGGGTCACGGAAAAGAAACTTCATCCCTTTGATACCACGACTGTGACCGTAGCAGGGATTATGATCATGATGATGCCGAAGATCGGCGTCATGACCTGGAAACAGGCTGTACCTCATATCAACTGGGGCACTGTCCTTCTCTTCGGCGTAGGCATCAGCCTTGGCACGGCTCTCCTGAAATCGGGGGCTGCCATCTGGCTGGCCCATCACTTCGTGGCTCTCTTCGGTATGGAAACCATGACTCCGCTCGTGATCCTGGCTATACTCGCTTTCTTCCTTACCGTTATTCATCTGGGCTTTGCGAGCGCCACAGGCCTTGCTTCGGCCATGATTCCAATTGTCATTGCCGTGCTCCAGAGCGTCAAGACGCCGGGGATCAATGTGCTCTACATGACCATGATCCTGCAGTTCACTGTTTCCTATGGCTATATCCTGCCGGTCAACGCGCCGCAGAACATGATCGCCTACAGTACCGGTTATATTACGTCCAAAGATTTCCTGATTACCGGTATTCCCTTCACCATCCTTTCCCTGATTGCCATCCTGATCTTCTCTGCCACCTACTGGCACTGGCTGGGATATGTGGGATGAAAGGGGACTGTACCTGGCTCGATAGATTCTTTTTTAAGACATTTGGAAATACGGTTATCAGTTATTAGTTATCAGTTATCAGTTATCAGTGGTTGTGGCCGCCTTCAAAAATGTGAGGCGGCCTTTTTATATGCGATTTTTACATTTTCAATGGGAACCATATATAAAAATGGCCCGCTATCCAATCTGATGCGGGCCTCTTTTACTGATCACTTTATCATTTTCGGCAATTCAATCATATCACAATTCAGTAATCGTCATCAGTCCTTCGTTTTCATTAAAAAGTTTCCTTTCCAGACTGCAGTCATTCCAATGGATTGGGATTCTGCGAACTGATCACTGATCACTTTATCATTTTCGGCAATTCAATCATATCACAATTCAGTAATCGTCATCAGTCCTTCGTTTTTATTAAAAAGTTTCCTTTCCAGACTGCAGTCATTCCAATGGATTGAGATTCTGCGAACTGAGAACTGATCACTTCATAATTCCAGTCATTCATCCTGTTTATGAGCCATTGTATTTCTTTTTTATTTATTGTGAATTTGCTTTAAAAGCGCCCGAAAGTCTTGACAAGGCGGGGCATGAATGATATTCTAGTATCGTAAGTTAGCACTCAAAGCTAATGAGTGCTAATAACAAGGTGATAACATGGCAGCACGAAGAGCAAAAAATGAGGGCGACCATCTGGGCGCCAACGAATTGAATGAAAGAAAAAGAAAAGTCCTCTGGGCAGTCGTTCAGGATTACGCCGATACGGCAGAACCTGTCGGTTCTCGGACCATTGCCAGGAAATACGATTTAGGCGTCAGCAGCGCCACGATCCGTAACGAAATGCAGGACCTGGAGGACGAAGGCTATCTGGAACAGCCCCATACTTCCGCAGGACGTATCCCTTCCATCAAGGGATATCGTTTTTACGTTGACTGGCTCATGCAGCCTTCCCCGGTCACCAGCGAAGAAGAATCCATGATTGACCATATGCTGCTCAACCATGTGACAAGGGTGGATGAAATATTCCGGAACATGGCCAAAGCCGTGGCAGCCCTGACTCATAACCTGTCGGTGGCCACTTCAGCGGGGGGAAAGAAGAAATTCAATTACATCCGCTTCCTGCCGCTGGACGGCATCCGGGCCATTCTTCTCGTCGTTTCCGATCAGGGAGACGTGTCAAATGAAGTCGTAGAAATTCCCAAAGGGACCACCTTCGATGAAATGCAGCTCCTGGCGGACAAGATGAACCATTTCCTCCATGACCGGGAAATCGGCACTATGGACGAAAGGGCCATCCTTTCCTTCCAGAAGGAAATAGAAAAAGACCTGAGCCCCTATGTGAATGTGTTCAAAGCGCTCCAGCAGGCCCTGACCCCGCCGAAAGAAGTCTATTCCGGCGGCGCCTCCCAGCTGATCGAACAGCCGGAATTCAAGAATGTGGAAAAAATGCAGGATATCCTGAACCTCCTCGAACAGAGAGATATGCTGCAGAGCATGCTTCTTTCCAGTTCCGACCAGCCCATTGCCGTGCATATCGGTACAGAAAATACAGTGAAATCCCTCTCGGACCTCTCCATCGTCCGTGCCCAGTTCTCCTCGAACGGCCGGGTGATCGGGTCTGTGGCCGTCCTTGGGCCCACACGAATGCAGTACAGCCGGATTATCGGCATGATGCGATTCATGCAGCAGAGACTGGATACACTTCTGAAGAATAAAGAATAATAGGAGGAACCCGATGAAAGACGAGAAAGTCAAAGTCGACGTAAAAGTAGAGGTTAACCAGAAAGTGTCTTCCGGTGAAGCGCCGAAGGCGGAACCGAAACAGGAAAGAAAAGAAATCCCGAAGCCCACGGCAGAGGAACTGCAGCAGCAGGTCATTTTCCTGACAAAGCAGGCCGCCGAAGCCCAGAAACGGGCCAACGAAGCAGAAAGTAAAGTGAAAGCAGGAGACGCAAAGCTGCAGGCAGCCCTTTCCCAGTATGTGAGACTGCAGGCGGATTTCGACAATTTCCGCCGCCGTACGAGAGAAAACGATGCCAAAGCGGCAGACATCTATAAGTCCGAAACGTTGAAGAATTTCCTGCCCATCCTGGACAACTGCGAACTGGCCCTGAAGCATATGAAGAAACAGGAAGGCAGCGAAGCCTATGCAAAGGGCTTCGAACTCCTGCAGAAACAGCTCCTGAAAATCATGAATGACTTCGGAGTCACCGAAATGGAGGCAGAGGGCAAGCCCTTCGATCCCCATTTCCATGAAGCCGTCATGATGGTGGAATCTGATGACAAAGAAGATGAAACAGTAGCCAGCGTATTCCAGAAAGGCTACATGTACAAAGATACGGTATTACGTCCTGCCAGAGTCCAGGTTGTGAAGAACAACTGACTATGGCAGCATATATAAAAAATCCAAATTAGTAAAATATAACGAAAGGGGACATTTTGAAATGTCAAAAGTAATTGGTATTGATTTAGGTACAACCAACTCCGTAGTCGCTGTCATGGAAGGCGGCGAACCGGTCGTTATCCCGAACGCAGAAGGCTCCAGACTCACTCCTTCCGTAGTCGGCTTCTCCAAGAAAACCGGTGAAAGACTGGTAGGCCAGCTGGCAAAGCGCCAGGCTGTTTCCAACCCCCATCGCACCGTAGTTTCCATTAAACGTCACATGGGCAGCGATTACAAAGTTACCATCGATGACAAATCCTACACTCCTCAGGAAATTTCTGCCATGATCCTTCAGAAACTGAAAGTCGACGCAGAAGCTTACCTGGGCGAAAAAATCACCGAAGCTGTTATTACCTGCCCGGCTTACTTCACCGACAGCCAGCGTCAGGCTACCAAAGATGCCGGCGCCATCGCAGGACTGAAAGTTCTTCGTATTATTAACGAACCGACCGCATCGGCTCTGGCTTACGGTCTGGACAAGATCAAAGACGGCAAAGAACACAGATTCCTGGTCTATGACCTTGGCGGCGGTACATTCGATGTTTCCATCCTGGACCTCGCTGATGGAGTATTTGAAGTAGAAGCTTCTTCCGGTAACGGTCATCTGGGCGGCGATGATTTCGATGCCCGCGTGATGGACTGGATTGCAGATACCTTCCAAAAACAGAATGGTTTCCCGCTGAAACGTGACCCCATGACCAACCAGCGCCTCAAGGAAGCCGGCGAAAAAGCAAAGATCGAACTCTCCAGCATGATGTCCACCGATATCAACCTGCCATTCCTCACAGTCGATGAAGACGGCACCCCGGTTCATTTCGAAGGCACCCTGACCCGTGCAGAATTTGACCGCATCACCGAAGACCTCGTTCAGGCAACTGTAGAACCTATGGACCGTGCTATGAAAGATGCAGGCCTCTCCATTGGCGATATCGACAAGATTCTTCTCGTCGGCGGTTCTTCCCGTATCCCGGCCGTTCAGACCCTCATTAGAAATAAATTCGGTAAAGAACCATCCAAGGGAGTCAATCCGGATGAATCTGTAGCTGTAGGTGCAGCTATTCAGGCAGGTGTACTCAAAGGTGAAGTCAAAGACGTACTTCTCCTTGACGTTACTCCTCTGTCCCTGGGCATTGAAACCCTGGGCGGCGTCTTCACCACCATGATCAAGAGAAATACCACCATCCCGACCTCCAAGACCCAGGTATTCTCCACCGCAGTGGATAACCAGCCCTCTGTAGACATTCACGTACTCCAGGGCGAAAGACCGATGGCAGCCGACAACAAGACCCTTGGCCGTTTCGAACTCTCCGACATTCCGCCGGCTCCGCGGGGAATTCCTCAGATTCAGGTTACCTTTGATATCGATGCCAACGGCATTGTCCATGTTTCCGCAAAAGATCTCGGCACCGGCAAAGAACAGAAGATCGACATTACCTCCTCCTCCGGCCTCTCTGATGAAGAAATCAAGAGAATGCAGGACGACGCAAAGGCCCATGAAGCAGAAGACAAGAAACGTAAAGAAGCCATCACTGCAAAGAACAACGCCGAAGCCCTGATTTATCAGGCCGAAAAGACCATCAAAGAACTGGGCGACAAAGCAGACCAGGCAAAAGTCAAAGAAGTCAATGACGCCATTGCCAAACTGAAAGAAACCCTCAAAGGCGACGACACCGAAAAAATCAAAGCTGATGCCGAAGCCCTCACCAAACCGCTCCACGAACTGACCGAAAAACTGTACCAGCAGGCCCAGCAGGCTCAGCAGGCCCAGCAGCAGGCCCAGAATGCCCAGGGCGCACAGCAGGGACCCCAGGGCGGAGCCAAAAAAGACAAAGACAATGTAGTAGATGCTGATTATAAAGTCGTTGATGACGACAAATAATCAGGAATAGAGATTTCTAAATGGCAGACAGCAAGGATTACTATGATATCCTGGGCGTCAACAAAAACGCCTCGGACGACGAAATCAAAAAAGCATATAGAAGACTTGCCCGCAAGTACCATCCGGATCTGAACAAAGACAACCCCAAAGCGGCAGAAGAAAAATTCAAGGAAGTCAACGAAGCTTACCATGTACTCTCCGATGCCGACAAAAGAGCCCAGTATGACCAGCTCGGCCACGATGCCTTCACCCAGGCATCCCGGGGCGGAGCAGGAGCCGGGGCAGGGGGATTCGGAGGATTCGGACAGGGCGGCTTCAATGGACAGGGATTCGACTTCGGCGGATTCGATATGGGAGACATCTTCGACATGTTCACCGGAGGAAGCCGCAGAAGAAATAATGGACCCGAACAGGGCGCAGACCTTCGCTATGATATGACCATCACCCTTCGTGAAGCCTTCACGGGAGTGAAGAAGAAATTCTCCGTCACGAAAAACGAAGTCTGCGACCACTGCCATGGAAATGGCGCTGAACCAGGGTCCTCCGTAGACACCTGCCCGGCCTGCCATGGCACGGGACAGCAGAGAGTCGTCAGAAACGGTCCCTTCGGCCAGATGGTGAATATCGTTACCTGTAACGAATGTCACGGCACCGGTAAAATTATCAGAAACAAATGCCATAAATGCCATGGCAGCGGCACCGTAAGAGCCTCCAAAACCATCGAAGTCAATATTCCCGCCGGCGCCGACAGCGGCGTACGGATGAGAGTAGCCGGCGAAGGCGAACCGGGCAAACGGGGAGGACCAAAGGGAGACCTTTACGTTTACATCTTCGTCAAAGACGATCCCGACTTTGAAAGAGAAGGAGACGACCTCTATAGAATGGTCGACATCTCCTATCCCGTAGCCGCCTTAGGCTCCACCATCAAAGTCAGGACCATCGACAAAGAAGTAGAACTCAAGATCCCCGCCGGCACCCAGAATGGGACAAGATTCCGCATCTCCGGCGAAGGCATGCCCCATCTCCAGTCCGCCCGCAAAGGCGATCTATACGTCGAAGTCCGAATCGTCGTACCGAAACGGCTCAACGAAAACCAGAAAAACGCCCTTCTTCACTACGCCAACGAAATGGGAGAAGACTGCAACCAGTATAAAGGAAAGAGCTCCTTCCTGGACAAAATCATCGACGCATTTAAATAAGGGAAATACAAAAGCATGGAAACAAATCGTTCCCATGCTTTTTATTTTGTTCCCATCAGGGGCCCGCATAGAAGTTCCCAGTTCCGAGCTTTCCATCAGGGGCTGAAAGTGTTTAAACTTTGAAATAACAGCTGTCTTCGAAGCCTTGAATTGATCGGGACTCGGGAAGGTGGCGCGGCACAAATCAGGAAGCCGCGCCCTTTTGATATGCCTGTACTACAGGTATATGGCACAAATGACAATAAAAGAAAAAATGCTATCGGGCACCAGCTCCCCGAGCCTGGGGAGCTGTCTGCGGAGCAGACTGAGGGGTTGTTCTACAGGTACAAGACGGAAATGAGGATACATAGAAATTCCGGGTTCTGAGTCTTCTATCATTTGAAGCATTCAAAAATAAGTGAATGCAGCATTCTGGCAAGTTATTTCGGTCGTGATTATCGTGAGTATCGTGATTAACGTGAAGGTGGCGGCCTGATGGCCGCCGAATATAAATGGGGAATGTACTCAGACGATTTTGAAATACCCGTAGACGTTGAAAATGAATCTGAGATTCGAAATGACTCTACAGTCTGCAGCTGCGGATGGGAAAGGCTCCCCTCGATAGGGGAGCTCCCGCGAAGCGGGTGAGGGGACGAACTGCAGATTGTTTGAACAAATGATGCTATTGCTGATGGTCAAGCGTCCCCGGCGGGGGAAGCTCCTGAGCGTAGCGAAGGAGAAGGGGGCCAATCGATTCGAAGAATCGATAATTCGATGTTACCCATTAAAGTTGCCAGTTACCAGACTTCCGTAAGGGCTTGCATGGGAGTTCCGAGTTCCGAGACTTCCATCAGATGAGTATCGAGAAATAAGTGAATGCAGCTTCCTCGCAAGTTATTTCAATCGTGGTTATCGTGAAGGTGGGGCGAATTCATGGGACGGCTATTTCATATATTCTTTCCCCGATGTTCCATCCCTGTTGCTTGCATTCATACAAAAATTTCAATACAATATAGATGACAGGGAGGCGAATATCATGGACGAATACCGCATTAAACCCTGGGAAGATCTGACGATACAGGATGACTATATGTTCAAACTGATTATGAGTTATCCCCATATCTGCAAAAGGATGATTGAAAAAATCCTTCAGATTCCCATCAAAGACATAAAATATATAGATGAAGAAAAATCAATTAAAGCCCGCTACACCAGCAAAGGCGTCAGACTCGACGTCTATGTAGAGGACAAAGAAAATACCGTTTATGACATCGAAATGCAGGTTCGTAAACCGGAAGGCGATGGGCTGGATAAACGGCTGAGATACTACCAGTCCATGATAGACGCAGACCAGACCGACAGGGGCAAAGACTATGATGAACTGAAAAAGACCTACATTATCTTCATCTGCCCATTCCCTATAATGAATGAAGGCAGACATAAATTTACCTTCCGCAATCGCTGCGACGAAGATAAAAATATTATCCTGAAGGACGGCGCAGTCAAAATCCTCCTCAGCACAAAAGGTACCATGAATGACGTAGAACCGGACGTCAAAAAATTCCTCGATTACGTCAATGGCATCCTGAGCAATGACGAATTTGTTCAGGAAATCGATCAGGAAATTAAGGAAATAAAGAAAGACAAAAAGAAAGGACTGGACTATATGACCTACGAAATGAAAATCCGTGAAGAGCGGAAAGAAGGATACAGGAAAGGACAGAAGGAAGGATACAGGAAAGGACAGAAAGAGACTGAGATGAAGGTTGCGCTTACCGGACTCAGAAAAGGCATGTCACTTTCAGACATCATAGAATTCTCAAATTTAACAGAACCGGAAATCAGAAACCTGGCAGAGCAGGAACATATTACTATCCATGAATAGGGACCAATCCCATTGTTTTGGGAAAGGACTGGACTATATGACCTACGAAATGAAAATCCGGGAAGAGCGGAAAGAAGCTGCTCGTGAAGCCAAAGAAGAAATACTGATTAATTTCATCAAAAATGGCGTATCAATCCCTGTGGCTGCCGATTCCACCGGCATGACAACCGCTGAAATTGAAAAGATAGCTGAAAAATATCATGTTTCAGTCAAATATTGAGACTGACTAAGAAATAAAAGACCACTGAAGAGAATGTGGCCTTTTATTTTTACAACGAATGCCGTCAAAGGAGTTCCGTGTCCAGATAGGCCCTTCAGATGAGTATTCAAAAACAAGTGGTTGCAGCATCCCGGTAAATTATTTCGATCGTGACTATCGTGAGTATCGTGAAGGTGGCGGCACACAATTCGTATAGTGCCGCCTTTTTATATTTTCTTCCACAATCGGGACAAGGCACATACGAGGCTGACTGATGAAACGTACTCGAGAGAAATGAAATAATCCATAAGCGAGAGGCTCTCCCTCGGGAACACCGCGACAGCGGTGAGAGGG
>DKQZ01000064.1 GCA_002471975.1 Dialister sp. UBA7295
TCAGAGAAGCAGGAAGCTCCCGCCTCTATAGGCGGGAGTACGTTCACAATCACCATCATCCCATTTTATTTCTTCAAAAGTCTTTCCGGCTTATAGTAATACCTCGTCCACATGGTGAATTCGGAAAGGGATGGATGGGGTGTCATGGTTTCATCGAAGGACTGGAGTGTCCTGCTGTCCAGGATCCGTTTCAGGGGAAGGGCGCGGAGGGACTGTACCGTTTCGCTTCCGATTTCTTCATGGACCGGGACAATTTCCGAAATCCCGTCGGTCATGGATTTTACGAAGGGCTGGATCAGAATGGATGCTTCGGGACCGATGATGTAGGCGCCGAGGATTTTTTCTGTCTTTTTATCGAGGATCAGTTTGATGAATCCGTCATCTTCGTCTCCCGGTTCGAAGCCCAGGGCGTAACCTTTGGCGGAGGCGGAGTAATGGTTGAAGGCCACTTCCACTTCATAGCCTTTTTTCCCGGCATCCGATTCGGTAAGGCCCACATGGGCTGCTTCGGGCCAGGTATAGGTGACGGCGGGAATGCAGTCATAGCGCATCCAGCGCCATTTCTGCGGATCTTTTTCATAGAAAAGATTGTGGGCCACGATTTCTGCTTCGTTATTTGCCTTGTGCCGGAAGGGCGCCTGTCCATTGATATCCCCGATGGCCCAGATGCCTTCCTGGGTGGTTTCCAGAAATTCATTGGTGAGGATATAACCCCTTCTGTCGGTTTTGACGGAGGTATTTTCCAGATGGAGCAGGTCGGAAACGGGGACGATGCCCGGGGAAATCAGGATTTCTTCTGCTTTTACTGCTTCTTCGATACCCGTTGCCCGGTCCTTTATGATCAGAACTTTTTCATTTCCTTCTTTATGGACGGAAATCGTATTTTTATTCAGTTTGACATCGATGCCGTAGGACAAGAACTGCTTCAGGAGGAAGGCAGAAATATCTTCGTCTTCTTTCGGAAGGAGCCTTACATTGTGCTGGATGATGGTGACTTTCGTCCCTGCCGCATCCAGGGCATGGGCAAATTCGCAGCCGATTGGTCCCCCGCCGACGATAATGAGACTCTTGTAGGGTTCCTTCGGGAATTTATTTCCAAAAAAAGACTCGGAGGTGACGTAACCGGCTTCTTTCAGGCCTTCGATTTTCGGGATATTCGTGCGGGCACCGACGGCGATAAAGATTTTCTCCCCTTTGATCATTTCGCTTCCGCCGTCATTCATGGAAATATGAATGACCTTCGGGGAAGCAAAAGAAGCGGTGCCTTCATAAATGGTGACATTCGGGAACCCGGCATAGTACTCTTTGATTCCTTTATTTTCACCGATTTTATGCCAGAGCCGTTTGGAAAGGACGTCCCAGTCGATGGAGACCTCTCCCGCTTTCACTCCGATCCTTGCGCTTTCCCGGATTTCACGGATCCTGTTTGCCGCCGTGACCAGGACTTTCGTAGGAATGCAGCCCCGATTCAGACAGGTGCCGCCAAAAGCTCCTTTTTCAATGATGGCCACCGATTTCCCGTTGGCAATGGCAGCATCCGCAATAATATTTCCCGCTCCCGTTCCGATGATGATCACGTCGAAATTCTGCATATGGATTCTCCTTATATAATAATAGAAAATATATAGTTGTTAGCCGTTAGCCGTTAGCCGTTAGCCGTTAGCCGTTAGCTGTTAGCCGTTAGCCGTTAGCTGTTAGCCATTAGATGTCCGCCGACAAAAGGCAGTGACGGGTCGATTTCCTTTATTTCTATTGTACTAGAAATCAGGAAATAAGTAAATCGAAGAAAGTCAATCTTGTAAAAAGGCCTTCTCCCAACGGGATGAAGGCCTTGTATGATATTCAGTTGTTACGGACGTAATGGGTCTTTCTTCCGCTCCCCAGCCTCTCAAGGTATCCTTCAGAAACAAGTTTTTTCAATGCAGATTCTACAGAAGAGCTGCCCAGGCTGGGGCACTCGATCAGTATTTCCCGTTTCGTAAAAGTCCCGATTTTATTTTCTGCGCACTTTTTCACAATGTCATAGGATGTACTGCGCACCCCTGCCTGTTCCGTAATCTGAAGTCTTTTTTCAAAGTCTCTATAGCAGGAAAGAATAATGGCCAGCATATATCGGATAAAGGGCTTCGGATCATTGCGCCCCTCATGCCAACCCTGATCCGAACGGGCCAGAGCATCATAATAATCCTCTTTCGTATCTGCAATTGCCTTTTCTATACTGATGTACTGCCCCACCATGTATCCGCTCCGGTAAAGCAGAAGCAGAGTCAGGAGGCGGCTCATCCGTCCATTTCCGTCATTGAAGGGATGAATACAGAGAAAGTCAAGGATAAAACAGGGAATCAGGATCAGTAAATCAATCAGTTCTTCTCCCTCTGCCTGCCTGAAACTTTCACAAAGGCGCTCTACAGCCTCCGGTGTTTCGTAAGGCTCCAGAGGGCGGAACAGAGTCACTTTTTTCCCATCACCCATAATCATATCAATTTCGTTGGGAACGGTCTTGAATCTGCCTCCATAGGTAAGCGTGGTTAATTTCAATAATTCCCCATGAAGCTGCAGGATATAGTTGGGCGTCAGTGGAATGTCCCTGTAATTTTGATGAATCAGGGAAAGAACATTCCGATAGCCCAGAATTTCTTTTTCAGCCCTGTTCCTGGGGGTAGTCCGGTCATCCATCAGCTGCTTCAGTCGCGGATGGGTGGTAATAATGCCTTCGATACGATTGGAGCTTTCCGTACTTTGGATTTTTGCGATTTCAATGAGACGCTGGAGTTCTACCGGTTTCTGACGCAGGAAAAGCTCCTGCCTGCCTTTGTGTTCATGGATTTGGGCCACATAAGACAGAATTTCATTATCCCATGTACGATTTTTCAACAGTCGATAATCAAATTCCCTCATAATTTATCCCCTTTCTCCCAAACGGTCTTCTCTTTCTCACAATTTTATATGATTTTTGGGAGAAAAGCAATTAGATTGGGAAAAACAATTCCATAGTTAAAGGGGTAACTTTTGCAATTTTGTCAAAAGTTACCCCCTTAACTTCTATTTTTATATAAAAAGCCGGTTATCCTTCATGAAAGACGGCGCATTCACGTGTCTGATTCCATCGCGGTGCTGAATGAGGTCATTCCGGGTCATAAGGTACTTTGGATAATTGTCCCGTATTTTTTCAAAGGGCCTGTATTCCCGGTCTTCCGTCTCCTGGCTGCTCATGATGGTCATAGCCACCTGTACATAGGCATAGTCACGGTTTGCCATATTCAGTATGAAATCACATTCCAGTTTACCAATCCTGCCTACACTGACTTTGTAACCCTTTGATTTCGCATAGATAAATACTACGTTTTCCATGGCAGGGCCGTAATTGACTCGGGCATCCGTATTCAGGGCATAGTACAGTCCCAGGTCGGCGACGTAATATTTCTGCTCGCCGGCAATGGATTTCCTTGATTTCAGATCGAACCGGCGGCAGGGATATATGATTTTGGCATCTTCCAGAATGGTGATATACCGGTTTAATGTTTCTCTTTTGATTTCGCATCCATTCCTGCGTAAATCGTCCAGCATGTTTGTGAGACTCATGGTGGAGCCAAAATTATTGATAATAAACCTTTGCACTGTGTCAAAGACAGAAACCTTACGGATTTTGACCCGTTTCCGGATGTCTTTCTCAAATATTTCCTGAATGACCCCCTGTACATAGGTCTGTTTGTCCATACCTTCGTACTGCAGAGCCTTTGGAAATCCGCCTTCTGCCAGGTAAAGGTCAAATTCACCGGTCAGATCCGGTTGGAGCGGCTTTCCAAGAAATTGCTTCATCTCCAGGTACTCTTCAAAACTCAGTGTATAGAGCTCGAATTCCAGGTACCGTCCTGTCAGTTTCGTGGCCAGTTCACCGCTTAGAAGGTAGGAATTGGAACCGGTGATGAATATGGAAATATCCCCTTCTTCACGGTATCCATTGATGACCAGTTCGAAATCCTTTACATTCTGAATCTCATCAATAAAAAGGTATTTCACACCCGGGAGAGGTGCGGTTTTCTGTTCAATGAGAGCATCCAGATCATCGGCAGCAGTGATTTTCTGATATTCTCTCTTGTCCAGATTCAGATAAATCACGTTTTCAGAGGGAATTCCTGCTTCTATCAGCTCATCGGCTATACTCTGCATGAGACAGGATTTCCCGCAGCGCCGGATCCCTGTAATGACTTTGATGATTTCCGTATCATGATAGAATCCGCGAATTCGCTTCAGGTAATTTTCTCTTTTGTAGACCTTCATCCTATCCACCTCACTTTCTTTCCAGTATATGAAATTATGGGAAAAACATCAAGTTAAAGGGGTAATTTTTGCAATTTTGTCAAAAGTTACCCCTTTAACTGCTGTTTTTGATTTTATCTTATCATTTGCCCCGTGAATGATAAGATAAAAATCCCTCCGTACCATTGAAAAGGTTCTACAGAGGGATTTCTGAATTTTTATCTGTTACTCACGGTGCAGTGCTCTTTTTCGGGACGAAAAATATATCCTTGAATCCGCCTTCCATTTTGAGAAGTGCCGCTTTTCTGCTGATTCCTCCCGCGTAGCCTGTGAGGCTTCCATTCGATCCCACCACCCGATGGCAGGGAACGATGAGGGAGATTTCATTTCTGGCGACTGCTCCTCCCACGGCCTGGGCGGACATGCGCTGAAGGCCCCGTCTTTTAGCCATGATCTGTGCGATTTCTCCATAGGTCATGGTTTTTCCGTAAGGGATGGAATAGAGGATTTCCCACACTTCATTCTGGAAATCGCTTCCCGTGAAGTGGAGGGGCACGTCCACATGGGGCTTTTTGCCGGAGAAATACATGTCCAGCCACTTTTTGGCGAGTTGGAAGACCGGAAGCTCCTTCTCCTCGTGTTCCTTATCGAGATAGAGGGCGAAATATTTCTGCCCGTCAAACCAGAGACCCGTGAGGCCTTTTTCGTCCGCCGCCAAAGTAATACCTCCTAAAGGCGATGCATAATGACTGACGTACTGCATATTAACCTCCCATTTCCAGATTCCACAGGCCCACGGTGACGTAGGTCTTCCAGGGATTCCAGCTTTCCTGCAATTTTTTGTCCTTCAACGCCGGGAAATTATCCATCATCTTTCTGATGCCGTAATCCCGGTCAAGAAGGATATTCGTATTCTGCATGGTCCTCATGGAAATATACTCCGCCGTCCACTTGCCGATGCCTCTGATTTCCATGAGGTCCTTTATTTTACTCTCCACGTCCAGGGTATCGCGGAAAGACCCCGGATTTTCCATGAGGTACCGCGCCACCCCTTCGATGGCACAGGCTTTCATTTTCGTGATTCCCAGAGGTCCCAGCATTTCGGTGATGTCTGATTCGTGCCCCGCGAACTGCTCGCAGGTGGGGAAAAGATACCAGTCTCCAGTTTTTTCACCGAAGGCTTCCACGAATTTCCTGAGGGTGGTCCTGGCTCCTTTCACGCTCACCAGCTGGCCTATGATGGCACGGACGCAGATTTCAAAATCATCCATGCTGCCCGGGATTCTTGTCCCTTTCACGAAAGCGCCGGGAACGATGTCATTGACGGGGGAAAGTCCTTCGTATATTTCTTCCGGACTCGCATAGAGGTCAAACTGGTTTTTCACCTTCGCCATCAGTTCGGGGAGTACGGGAAGAAGGCTTTCGGAAATCGTGAGATGGAGGCAGCTCTTCTTTTCATTGTTGGAAATATGGAGGAGTCCGCTGTATTTTTTGTTTCCTTTTCTGATGGAAATGGTCCTTGTATAGACTCCCTTTTCCACTTTTTCCATGCCTTCGATGGCACGGTCTGCGATGAATTTCAGGAGCGGTTCATAGAGGAAAGGCTTTCTATATCCCACTTTGACTGTAATCTCGCCAGGCACTTTTCCTGCCGCTTTTTTACGAAAGGAAGTGGGAGTGAGATTGTATTTCTTCTTGAAAAGGGTATTGAACCGCCGGACGCTCCGAAAGCCGGAGGCATAGGCCACGTCGGTCATGGAAATCCCCGTATCCGTCAGAAGTTCCTTCGCCAGGAGAAGCCGGCAGGTCTGGAGATATTCGATGGGAGTCACGCCGAATTCCTCATGGAATACCCGCCGGAGATGACGGTCCGTACAGCCCAGAACATGGCAGACTTCTTCGATTGGCTTTTCCGAGGAAATTTTTTCGTCAAACATCCTTCTAGCCCGATGGGCCATATTCCTCCTGAAATCGATGGGTGCATACCCCGGGGCGAGTTCCGGCCGGCATAAGAGACAGGGCCGGAACCCCGCCTTTTCCGCCGCGGCCTGGGATTCGAAATAGACACAGTTCTCCTCCTTCGGCATGGTGGGACAGACAGGGCGGCAGTAAATGCCCGTGGTCTTCACACCAACGAAAAACCGTCCGTCGTACCGGGCATCCCTCGTTCTGAAAATCCTGTAGAGCGACTTATCATCGAGATTCATCAGCTTCACTTCCTTTCATGAGACAAGCATATCATATTTCCGCTTTGTATTCTCGCCATTTTCGGACATGAGTTTCTGATTTTCCACACGATAAAGGACACCCTGAAAATTTGAAGGTGCCCTGTGCTTACTACTGTTCCATAATATGATTTCTGAAGATTCCCTGCTCAGCGAAGGAGCCCTTCATCCAGCAGAAATTGTTCTATCCCCACATACAATATGCCGTTTTCATCCCGCCAGGGTTTGATATAGTCCCGGACCACCACGATTTTCGCAAAGGAGTCAGGAATGCGAAGGAGGGAGGCGATTTCCTGCTGCCTTTTTTCCGGGTCCGCCACGGTCAGGGCAGACTGGATATAGAGACGTTCATTTCCCCGGTTCACTACGAAATCCACTTCCAACTGTTTCCGGATTTTCTTTCCTTCTTCCGTTTTGAGATTCTGCTCTATCATTCCCACATCCACATCATATCCCCGGCGGATCATATCGCAGTACAGCACATTTTCCATGATGTGATTTTCTTCCTGCTGCCGGAAACCCAGTCTGGCATTTCTGAGGCCCACGTCGGTGAAATAGTATTTCATGGGCGTACGAAGATATTTCTTCCCTTTCACGTCATAGCGGCTGGATTTATACAGAAGGAATGCATCCTGGAAATAACCCAGATACCGCTCAATGGTAGCCGCATTGATACGGATCTGCTTTTCACTGAGAAAAGTATTGGACAGTTTCGTCGGGTTCGTCAGGGAGCCGATGGCCGATGCAACGATATTCAGAAGATCATCCAATACAGGAGTCTCATTCTGGATACGGTACCTTTCCACCACATCTCTGAGATAGGTCCTCTCAAAGAGATTCTTCAGATACCGGCTCTTTTCTTCATGGGTCTCCAGTGATACGGCCGCGGGCATACCGCCATAGGTATAGTAATCGGGCCAGGCATTCCGCGAATCACCTTTATAGCTTTCATAAAATTCTGCAAAGGAAAGAGGATACACCCGGATTTCATCGCCCCGGTCACGGAACTGGGTCAGCACGTCGGAGGAAAGCATCTTCGAACTGCTGCCCGTCACATAGACATCAGCATTGGGAATCTTCATGAGACCCAGAAGCACGTCGATAAAAGTGATCTTGTCCGATGCATCCGGAAGATAAGGATTGGGGATTTCAGAAACAAACTGGATTTCATCAATCAGGATATAATATCGTTTTGCTTTATCTTTGATTTTCTCCCGTACATACCGGTCCAGCTCCATGGGGTTTCTGTATTTTGCATTGGGCAGTTCATCAAGAGCCAATGAAATAATCTGTCCATCTGAAACGCCCTGTTCGTGGAGATATCTGACGAACAGCTCAAAGAGCAGGTACGATTTCCCCGAGCGGCGGATACCCGTGATAATCTTGACTCTGCCATTATTCATTTTGGAAATCAGCTTGTCCAAATATTGTTTCCTGTCAAATTCCATTTTTGTTCCTTCTGCTTGCGAATTAAAAATGCGGATTCCGCATTTTTCCGTCAAGTTCATTGTACCATCCTTCTTCCGGGCACGCAAGAAATGAGGAAATTGAATTGCGGAATCCGCATTTTTCCGTCAAGTCCCCAAAAAGGACCTTTTAATGTGCCAGCCGGAGCCGGAGGACGATGGCTTTCTTTCCTCTGTCCGAATTCTCCATACAGAGCCGGCTGATGAGGCTGGCCCGCTTCCCCAGTTTTTTTCTGACCTCCGGGAAAAAGAGCCTTTCCTCCAGGAGCTGTGCCCCTGCTTTTTCCGCAAACTGGCGGCTGTCATCTATGCCAAAGGTCATGAGGGCATTTTTATTCCCTGTTCTCTTTATAAACCAGTTTGTAAATTTCAGCCCTTTTGTGCTGGTGGCGTCAAAAATAAGCTCCTGGCCGGGAAATATTTCCGTGAGGCCGGCGATCAGCTTCAAAATATCTTCCTCCCGGAAATACTGGAAGACCCCCGAAACGACGAGGACTGTGGGGCGCGTCCGGTCTTCGATTTCCCCTGTCCAGTCCAGCGCAAACATATCTCCGCTGATGAGTTTTTCCCCCGGGTTTTCTCCATATACTTTCCGGCGGGCATCTATGACCTCCGGCAGATCCACCTCATAAAAAAGAGCCCTCCCGGTTCCCGGTCTTTCCGTCAGCCGGAAATAGGCGCTCTCCAGACCGGCGCCCAGGGAAATCACATGGCAGGGCGAATTCCTTTTTATAAAATCAGCGACCATCTCATCCATAATGATATAACGGGCTGCCGAGGCGAGATCCGTATATTCGAAAGAACCCTTCTCCGCATGGCGGGGCAGGTATTTCTCAAGTTCCAGCGCCTTCCGGTCATAGAAAAGATCCGGAAACTTCCTGGAAATATGGATCCTCGCCAGGAGGGGAACAAAAACAGTATTGGCTATGCCTTCAAAATTTTTCATTTTCCTTTCGCCCCCGGTGAATGTATCTCACCATTTTTATTTATTTTATCATTTTATCTAATCCGGGATAAGATCAATAGACGGGAAAGGAAAGTTTTCCATATAAAAAGGGCGCCTCATGATTTCAGGGCGCCTTCAGTTACTTTTTCACTTATCGCTTATTTTCCATCAATGCTCATTACTTCGCCGAATTGAAAAGATTACAATAGAAGTCCCATATTTTTTTCAAAAGGGCACTATGACAGAGCCTCTCCCATAAGCCCGGCGGCCGATAGCCGGAAAGATACACCGGAATGCCCCATGCAATACCTATGGAAACCATGTATAGAAACATTTTGCTGAGCGCATAGCTTATGTACCACTTGAGAGGTGTAGTTTCCGTGATTATATCATGGTCGCTGAGGAAATACCCGGTCTCATCATGATCACCGTGCCCTGCTTCCCCCCTATAACAAGGTCAGGCCGAAGAGAAGTACAGTTATGATGAGCGCTGCCTTTTCAAAATATATGTAACCGGTAATCCATTGGGGCCATTTTTCTTCATCCCTGACCATCTGTGGAATTTCATCTACCCGTATTGTCAAAGTCCGGAAATCTCCTTTTCCGTTTTAGAATCTGCTATATATTCTACCTTTTTCCTGTGGGCTTTTCCGGGAAATCCGATTATCCCCCGTAAAAAAGCCGATTGTTTGCACAATCGACTATAAGCGTCTATAGTTCTTATTCCATTGAGATGCCGCCCATATCAGCAATAAAGTCCGGATTTTCAAATCCTCCCTCTGCCGCCAGGGTGAGAATCAGGTGGGCATTATTCCGTAAAAAGCGGTCCCATCTCTGGATTTCACGATCCGAATATCCTTCCACACTCACCCAGCTGTATCCGGGAAGGATACAGGTCCCATTCTTGAAACCTCCCTGAATGGGGGTTTCTATGTATACCTTCACGCTTCCGTCATCCTGTACATTTGAGAAAGTCACTTCTGTATCATCCGGAAAAGTCACATAGGGATATATCATTGGAAATCCCTCCTTTGAATCCTTGATTTCTTTAATTTTTATTATACAACAAAAATCATGGCCCCTGAAACTTATGCAGTGAAAAATCTCATTCAGGCTATCCCACGATTTCATCCTATACAGCACAAGAGTTTCTAATCAAAATTTCGAAATAAAAATGCGGTATCTGCATTTTTTATCAAGACTGTTTTGAGGAATGAGAAGGTGTGGTTCTGAAATTTCCCACCCCTTCCCGGCATTCCGGTCCTGATTCAAAAGCTGCCGGGGATGCATTCCCATATAAAAAGAGGCGCCTTCATAAATCTAAGGCGCCCACCTTCACGGACCACGGACCACGGACCACGAATCACGATTACCCCAATTGTCTCATTCCATCTTCTCGAGTAATGACACGGTCTCTACATGCATAGTTTGTGGAAACATATCCACGGGCTGTACTTTTTTTACTTCATAGCCCAGGTCACGGAGGATTTTTGCATCTCTGGCAAAAGTAGCGGGATTGCAGGAGACGTAGACGATCCGCTTCGGCTGCATGGCTGAGGCTGCTTTCAGGACGGATTCACTGCAGCCGGCCCGGATGGGGTCCATGACGATCACGTCCGGCCTTTCGCCTTTTTCGTATAATTCAGGCATGAGCTTTCCTGCGTCGGCCGCATAAAATTCCACATGGTTGATTCCATTAAAAGCTGCATTTTTCTTTGCATCTTCGATGGCCGGTTCCACGATTTCGATTCCGATGACCCGTTTTGCCTTTTTTGCAAGGCAGAGGGAAATGGTTCCCGTGCCGCAGTAGGCGTCGATGACCGTTTCATTTCCTGAAAGGTCTGCAAAATCGAGAGCTTTCTGATAGAGTACTTCGGCCTGTTCTTTATGGACCTGGAAGAAGGAAAAGGGGGAGACTTCAAAGGAAAGGCCCATGAGGGAGGAGGTCAGTTTTTCTTTGCCCCAGAGGTGATGGATTTCCATTCCCAGAATGGTATTTCCTTTTTTGCTCTGTACATTGTGATAAATGGAAACAACTTCGGGGAGAAGCGCATGCATTTCCTTGACCCACAGGGCTGCAAAGGGAAGCTTCGGGGTGGCGGTAACGATGACTGCCATGACTTCTCCGTTATTTCCTACACGGCCCATGATGTGACGGATGGAGCCCTTTCCCGATTTTTCATTGTAGCCCTGGAGGCGGTGACGGACCATGAAACCTTCCGCAAAGCGCAGGAGCCGGTTATTTTCTTCCTCCTGGATAAGGCATCCGTCGATGGGGACGATCTGATGGCTGCCCTGGCGGTAGTAGCCAGTCACAGGACCGCTTGTCACCTGGGAGACCGGGACGGCCATTTTATTTCTATAATTCCAGGGATGGGCCGCACCCAGGATGGGAAGGACGATTTCCTCTTCATATCCACCAATCCGCCTCATCACATCCCGCACTCTCCGTTCCTTGATAGAGAGCTGCCCTTCATAGGTGAGATGGGAAATCTGGCAGCCCCCGCAGGACTTGTAAGCCGGGCAGGCGGGCTCCGTGCGGCATGGCGATTCTTTTTCTATGGAAATCAAACGTCCCTGGGCGTAGGATTTCTTTGCTGTCTGCACCGTGGCCTTCACGGTTTCTCCGGGAAGGGCGCCCGGGACGAATACGGTAAAATCGTTCACCGAACCGATTCCTTCCCCATGGATGCCCAGGTCCCGGATGGGCACTTCGTAAGTTTCATTCAGTTTGACAGGGATATTTTTCTTCGTCATAATGGCCTCGCAGTTTTTCGGAAAAAATACTTTGATTCATTATAACATGGCTCGGGGCAGTTGTAATTGGGAAGGAAATATTCAGGATGAAAAAGCTTTTAGTATCCTAAATATAGAGCAGTTCATTGGTATCATCCTCACTCTGCTTGTGGTTATTTATAATAGGAAGAGATTGGGTAACGCAAAAACTTTTGGATTTTGCATCCGTGATTCAAACTGCTACTCACATCTTCTTGTTGATGACACCCGATTAAGCAGGTTGGGCTATTGCGCCCGTATAACGAACTAAAATGAGTTTTGCAAGCAAGAGTGAGGCCAATCTACTGTCTAATTCCTTTAAAGGTTTTGTTTAGGAGGTATTTTCAATGAAAGTCTTTGGATTTGATGTTTCAAAAGGTCATAGTACCGTCTGCCTTATGGACTCTGGTACGGGTAAAATGTTAAAGCGGCCATTTGATGTTCGTCACACTCTTGATGAGCTGGATGAATTTTATGAATTAACAAAGGTATGGGATGATGACTGTTGCGTTGTCATGGAGGCAACCGGCATCTATCATCTACCAGTTCTTTCATACCTTGTATCGAGAAAAATTAAGGTTGCTGCAGTAAACCCGTTTGAATCGGGACTGTCGGGGATATCGGGAATCATTTCGGGAATATCGGGGTGGTGCCGCCAAAAATAGAAAGCGCCGCAGATTTTACATATCCGTATTTAAGATCAATACAGACGAAACGGAGTGACTTCCCTATGATTTTTAATTTTATAACTGACGGGCTTTATAAATTTGATGCCCGTCACCTTCCCGACACCCCCGAAACTAACCCCGGGAATCCCGACAATCCCGATTCAAAAGTTGTATTAGATAAAAGTCCCCATATAAAAATGGCCGTCTTTTCAATACGACGACCACCTTTATTGACCACTTTTATTTCAAATGAAATACCTTTTCCGTATTCGCAAGGGCATGGAGCCTAAGTTCTTCTTCATCCACACCCATATAGCCTGCCAGTGTTTTGACCACATAGGTAATATTCTGGGGCACATTGGTCCTTGGGAGATGGAAGCCCCGGGGCGTGAGGTAAGGGGCGTCGGTTTCCACCATCACCCGGTCCAAAGGCAGGATGGAAACGGCATCCCGAAGGTCATCGGCCCTTCTTTCGTCGCAGATCCAGCCGGTGATTCCGATGTAGAAACCCATATCCAGCAGCTTTTCGAGGGTCTTTTTATTTCCCGTATAGCAATGAACGACGGAAAGGGGACAGAGCGCTTCATGGCCTTTGAAGCAATTGATGAAATCTTCCGCCGCATCCCTTTCGTGGAGAAACATGGGCTTTTTCAGCTCTTCTGCGAGATCGATGAGCTTTTTGAAATAATACAGCTGGTTTTCCTTCTTCGCATACATGTGATCATAGTCAAGACCCGTCTCCCCTACCGCCACGATTCGCGGATTGGTAAGAATGATTTCCCGGATCCGGTCGATACCGCTTTCCTTCGCATCGTCGGAGGCATGGGGATGAATCCCCGCCGTGCCATACAAATCATGAGCCTTCACGAAATCATTGACCAGCTCGTTTTCCTCATATTCCGAACCTGTCAGGATACACTTGATTCCTGCCGCTTCCGCGTCGGAAATAATCTTCTCCGGCTTCGGGAAGGAACGGGTAAACAGATTGAGACCTATATCGTAGTATTTTATTTCCATAGAAAAATTCCTGCCTTCTTTCCAGGATAATAGGTTTTACATATGGCTGAACCACAGATATCATTTTTGAGACAAATGCTTCATAAGTTGTTCCATTTCTTCCTGCAGTTCCTCAAGGGTGACCGTCCGTCCTGCTTTCAGGTCATCTACGCCTTTCTGTATTTCCGCATCAATTTCTTCTTTTGTCATCTGACTGATATCCAGCGGTTGATATGGGGGCAATTTCATATCAAAAGGCATGCCTCTCTGAAGGACCACCTGTTTCAGAAACATACCGATGGCATTGGACATGGGAATGCCAAGACGATTCAGAATTTCCTCAGCCTGTTCCTTTGTCTCCGGATCCACCCGGGTATAAACACTGGCTGTTCTCACTGCAGTTCTTGCCATAAAGGTCACCTCATTTCCTTTCATTTCTTACATTATAGTACAAACGATTGCTAAAAGCTATTCATTAGCAATATTCTCTAAAGAAATAATCCCTTGTACTCATGTAATAGAAATAAAATTCCTGATTCCGGCGTGCGACAACTCGCTCCGCCTAAACATTCAGGGCTGATTTTCCACCACCTTATCTTCCCATTGCAAATTTTTCAATATTTTATTCCATGCTATATGCAACAAATCCTGAATTCTGTTTTTTCGGAAAGGTGAAGACGAAATGAAAAAATGTTGATGGCTGCCCTGCTGGCGGGGCTGGTTTCTCCGAGAGGAAGTGATATGGGAGCCGATATGGCAGTCAATGTGGATTCTTCTACCGCTAAAATGGCAAATAAAGTAAGGAACGGCTAAATAAGTTTAGACCTAAATCGTAGTATTTCATTTCCATGAAACATACCTGCTTTCTTTAATCTGAATTCAGTAGAAAGGGAGAGAAGAACTTGTCAAGGAGATGACAACTCAGCATTACAAGTGCCGTTTCATTAGTTTACTCTTGTTTTTTACTTCATTTCTGATATACTGTTTATAGGATTGTATTACTTGTATTACGCAAGGAGGTCATTATGAGTACTATTTCTCTTAGAGTCGGTGATGATGAAAACAAACTCATTCAGGCCTATGTGGCAGCTAATAATTTGAGCCTTTCCGCTTTTATTCGTGGTGCCGTTCTGGATAAAATCGAAGATGATATGAAAATGGATGAGGCCCGAATTCTTCATGCCCGTGAACTTATGAAGAAAGAAAAAATTTACGACCATGAAGATGTCTGGAAGGAGCTGGGCGTCTGATGTTTCAGGTCAAATTCTCTGAACATGCGGTCAAAGAGCTAAGGAAGTTGGATAAGCCTACAGTCCGGGTTATTAAAAACTGGGTCATAAAAAATCTGGTTGATACCACGGACCCAAGGATGCATGGCAAAGCCCTGACTGGAAATTTAAAAGGAATATGGCGCTATCGCGTTGGAGATTATCGGCTCTTTGCTGAAATTCATGACGAAGAACTAATTATTTTCCTTTTCGAAATAGCTCACCGGAGAGAAGTATACAAACGTCAATAATTATTAAAGGCTGGTGGAAACGAAATGAAAAAAATGATGATGGCTGCCCTGCTGGCAGGGCTGGTTTCTTTAGGAGGCAGTGCTATGGCAGCGGATATGACAGTCAATGTGGATTCTTCTACCGCAAAAATGGTAAATAAAGCACAGAGCGAATTGCTGAAAGTGGATGTGAAGACGCCCCTCATCAATCAGATTTCCAATGTGGTCTATGAACAGGTGCCCATGCGGGGTTACCCCTCTGTAGCCATGAAGATGGATATCCTCCAGCCGAAAGCAAAGGAAAAGCTTCCGGCCATCGTTTTCGTGACAGGCGGCGGGTTTATCAATGCCAATAAAGATAATGGTATCCAGCTCCGCATGCACCTGGCCGAAGCAGGTTATGTAGTCGCTTCCATTCAGTATAGAGTCGCCCCGACAGCTAAATTCCCCCAGCCTCTGGAAGATGTGAAAGCATCCATCCGGTATCTCAAAGCCCATGCGGACCAGTTTGGCATCGATCCTGAAAGAGTGGGTATCGTCGGAGGAAGTGCAGGAGGCTACCTCACTGCCATGGCTGCCACCACGAGTGGGACAACCACTTTTGATAAAGGAGAAAATCTCAATGTAACCAGTGATGTGAAAGCAGCTGTCGACCTCTATGGACTTTCGGACCTCACCCGGATTGGCGATGATTACAGCGCTGAAGTACAGGAAAAACATAAATCTGCCGGCGCCACCGAAGCCCTCTGGGTGAACGGTTCCCCGGTATTTGGCGGAAAAGATGGCGGCATCCTCTCTGACAGGGAAGCAGCCCTTGCCGCAAGCCCCATGACTTATATTTCCAAAACCTCTGCCCCCATGCTCCTCATGCACGGTACAAAGGATGTGGTCGTCTCCCCGAGCCAGACAGACCTCCTCTTCCAGGCCCTCCGGGAAAGACAGATTCCCTCCAAACGGTACCTCGTGGAAGGAGCCGCTCATGGCGGGATCTACTGGAACCAGAAAGAAGTGCTGGATATCATTACGGAATTCTTTGATGAATATCTGAAGTGAGAAGTGGTTAGCAGTTAGCCGTTAGCCGTTAGCAGTCAGCTTTTAGTGATTAGAAAAAGAGCCGGTTGTGCAGCCGGCTCTTTTTATTTGAAATAAAAGCGGTCAGTGAAGGATATGGGGCTTGACCCAGTTTTACATAGTACGTCGTGCAGGAGCCTTTGGCCGGAAGGTGGACGCTCTGCCTTTCCTTCAACTCCGCCTGTGCATAATCCCCATAAAAAAATCGGCGCTGCCTCAGCAGCGCCACCTTCCCGCACCCCGCACCCCGCATCCCGCACCCCGAAATCTCGAAAAAGAATCGATCGGGGCATGTCCCTGCGAGACTGATCCCGGATATCGAAACTGACTCAAATCATAAAACTGACAAATGACAGATTTCACAATTTCTTCCCCTGCGCATCCCCTCTGAAGTTGTAGATGATGAATCCCGCGGCCAGGAAGAAGGCGATGGCCGTAGTCCAGAAAACGGTGGGGTAGCCGAACCAGCGGGCCAGGGCTCCCGAGCAGACGGGGCCTGCCACATTGCCCATGAGGAAAATAGAGGAAACAACTCCAAAAACGATGGACCTTTTTTCAGAGGGAACGGAAGCGGCGAGGATGGTATTCGTGCAGGGACCGATGGGACCCATACCAAGGCCTGTAATAGCCCGCCAGCTGCCAAGACCGGTGACGGACGTCATGAAGTACTGCATGATAAAATCAAATCCCACGAAAATCGTGGCAGCCACAAGGATTTTATGGGGACGGAAACGCTGGGTGAGGCGGCCCACATTGAGGGACATCAGGGCTGAGCAGGCGCCGGAAATAAAGATAATGAAACCTACCGTTGTCGCTACGGCTTCGGAATCACTGCCCATCATCTGTTTGATGTAGAGCGGCAGGATTGGTCCGATGCCGGTGATACCGAAATTGCAGAGAAACTGCATGAAAGTCATAATCCGGACCCGGGGGATTTTCATGAAATACACAATCTGGCCCCAGGTGGAACCTTTTTCCTTCGAAGCCCCTTTCCGATGAATTTCCGGCATGAAAAGTCTGACTGCCAGGAGACAGAGAAGGGAGAGAGACCCGAAAAAGAAGAAAGGCATCCTGTACCCGATGGTATCGGCAATAGCTCCGCCAATCAAAGGTCCTACCATGATTCCTACCACCATGGCCGCCTGAAAATAACCCATGGACCAGGACGTTTTTTCTTCCGGAGTCACAGAAACCACGATAGAAAGTCCGATGGGCACAAATCCTCCCACCAGACCCTGTATAGTGCGGAGAATAAGAAGCTGCCAGGGAGCCTGAGTAAAAGCGGAACCCAGGATGCAGAGAGAAACAGCCGAAAGGACTACGGTCATCATGGTTTTCGGTCCCCGCCGGTCTGCCTGGATGGACCAGAAAGGAGCGGAAAGAGCAATCATGAAAGGAGTCACTCCCGTAATGAGCCCCGCCCAGAATGCAGACTCCCCGGGATCCGAGAGGCCCAGCTCCGAAAGGAAAAGAG
Source organism: Dialister sp. UBA7295 (assembly GCA_002471975.1). GTDB lineage: Bacteria > Bacillota > Negativicutes > Veillonellales > Dialisteraceae > Dialister. Next base: position 17,380 of record DKQZ01000064.1, read on the forward strand.
GAAGAAATGACATGACCCCCATGAGCGCAATCCCCGCGCCTACCTGAATCAGGCACACCAGGTAAATGACCCTCTTCCAGTCCTTCATAACTCCGCCTCCTTTCGATTACTATTTATCTACCATATTATAAAACTTTTGATAAAATATTGCTTATATAAGAAATAGTGGAAATAATCTTCCGAATATGCTATTATAATAAAACATGCGGGTGTAGTTCATCGGTAGATAGTTGCTGTCCGAGATTGAACTGGACCCGCAGTAAGTGAGATATTCTTACACGTGAATATCTTGCATTTCATACGCGGGTGTAGTTCATCGGTAGAACGCAAGCTTCCCAAGCTTGACAGGAGGGTTCGACTCCCTTCATCCGCTCCATAAAAATGAAATCCTCACTTTGGAGTGAGGATTTTTTGATTGCCTGTGTTATAATGTACATAGAGAGAGTCCTTGACGTGTGAAGGCGTCAGGCTCATCTACTTAGGATTCGAAAAGCCTGACGTGAATGAAGTATTGAGGGATACTTCAGTGTGTCTACGTCAGGTTTTTCGCTTTATTCATAAATATGCTGCCGGGGCAGCTCTTTACTTCATAATCATCACAATCAGCGTACCGAAAGCAATCATCAGCGATATGGCTTCATTCACGCATGGGATCACCCCCTTACAGGAGATGAGCCCAACTCACGTCAAGGACTCGTAAAATAGTATATCAGAAATTTCATAAAATCAGAATATATATTTTGTCTCTGCATAGGCAGGGACTTTTATTTTGCCCTGAACCGGCAGAATAGAGATATTTCATTAAAAATCGATTCTTCGAATCGATTGGCCCCCTTCCCCTGCAGGGGACGCTTATCCGTGAGTGGTTTGTCAGATTCAGTGTGCTATGGATTCTGCAGTTTATCCGTCGTGGTCCAAAGGCCCGGTTTATCGTTTAAATAAATAATCTGCGGCGCCCATGAATTTGCACCGCACCACCCCGACAGCCCCGGGATTCCCGAAATGAACCCCGATACCCCCGATTCAAAAGCATTCCATCCTGCAGTTCCTTTTCAAATTAAAAGTTCCAATTCAGTACAAAAAAGAACCGATTGACGAGCAACCGGTTCTTTTACATATTTCAAAAAACTAACAGCTAACTGCTAAAAGCTAAAGGCTATTTTCCCGCAGCCATTTCTTTCCCTTTCTTGAAGAATTTCATAAGGAGCGGGGAGAAGGCGGAGAGGAGACAGAGAGCGATAAGGATCCAGCAGATGGGAGTGGAGAAAAGCACGGAGGGATCTCCGCCGGAGAGCTGGAGGCTTCTTCTGAGGCCTCTTTCGCCCAGAGGTCCAAGGATCAGGGCCAGAACGACAGCTGCCGTATTGAGGCCCATTTTTCTCATGAGGTATCCCATGACGCCGAAGACAAACATAATGACTACGTCGGTAAAGCTGTTATTGATGGCAAAGGAGCCTACCACGCAGAGTACGAAGATACAGGGAATGAGGATGGCATCGGAGAGTTTGGCCAGATGTGCGAAAATGCGGCAGCCGCCAAGTCCGATGAGAAGCATGAAGAACTGGGTCAGTACAAAACCGGCGAAGAAAGTATAGGTCATGGGAGCATAGCGGGTGAAAAGTTCCGGTCCCGGCTGGAGGCCCTGAATGATAAGGCCGCCCATGAGAACGGCAGTAACGGATTCGCCCGGAATGCCGAGGGTCAGGGTCGGAATGAGGGAGCCGCCGGTGACGGCATTGTTGGCCGCTTCAGAACCTGCCACGCCTTCGATATTTCCATGGCCGAAGGTTTCCGGATGTTTGGAGAATTTCTTCGCCGTATCATAGCCCAGGAAGCAGGCGATGGAGGCGCCGGCACCGGGAAGGATGCCGATGATATTTCCGATAATCCAGGAACGGATAATGGTGGGTCCGATCCGTCTGATTTCTTCTGCCTTGAGGAGGACGGAATCTTTGAATTTAATGACGCTTCCTCTTTCCCTGATGGCTTTTTCAGTCAGGATGAAGACCTGGGACATGGAGAAAAGTCCGATCAGGGAGCAGGTGACGTTAATCCCATTGTACAGTTCATCGATACCGAACATGTACCGTTCCACCCCTTCCATGGGGTCCATGCCGATGGTGGAAAGGATCAGTCCGAAAGCGCCGGACATGAGGCCTTTCACCATGGATCCGGTCGTTACGCCGGCAATAATGGTCAGGCCGAAGAGAGCGAGCCAGAAATATTCAGGACTTCCGAATTTCATGGCCAGCTGGGCCAGCATGGGAGCGAAGAAATAGAGGGAAATACAGGAGAGAAGGCCGCCGCAGAAGGAGGCAAAGCAGGCGGTCCCCAGAGCTTTGCCGGCTTTCCCCTGTTTGGTCAGTTCATAACCGTCAAGAGCCGTCGCCGCCGAGGCAGGAGTACCGGGAGTATGAATGAGGATGGCGGAAATAGAACCGCCGAAAATAGCCCCGCAGTAAATTCCCCCCAGCATGATGAGGCCCGTTTCCGGTTTCATACCGAAAGTCAGAGGAAGAAGTAAGGCTAAGCCCATAGCCGCGGAAAGTCCCGGCATACAGCCGACAACTACGCCGATGGTAACGCCGATAATCAGCATAATGAGATTCATGGGATCGAAAGCATGACCAAATCCGGCCGCCATAAGTCCCAGAGTTTGTGCGTCCATAGTTTTCCTCCTTCCTTATAAGAATTCTTCCAGAATGATGCCCATGGGAAGGGGCACTTTCAGGAAAATATCAAATGTACCGTACACGATGGCTGCCATCCCCACAAGGACCATCCCGATGTAAAGGGGACGGATTTTGAAATAGCAGAGGGTAGCCAGCAGGTATACCAGGGCAGCGATATAGAATCCCACCAGGTACATGAGGATGAAGAATCCGATGAAAGCCGCAAAGGTGTACCAGAACTGTTTCTTCTCGAATCCATCAAAAATCTTCGAAAAGTCATTGTCCACCTTGTGATCTTTCCTGTAGGCCAGGAACATATTTCCTACATGGACCGTAGTCAGCACAAGCAGAAGGCCTATGACGAAGTGCGGATAGTGACGGACCGGTTCAGGATATTCTTCCGTGAGATAGAGGAAGAAGAAACTGAAGAGGTACATGAATCCGCAGATAAAAATGTCTGATTTTTTCATGCGCATCTCCTTTTGGAAATAAAAATCATTTTCAGGGATCATTACTATCGGCAAGAGGCCGCCGATGGGGGCGGCCTCAATACCGATATATTTCTCAGGATGGGATTAATAGAGTTTGCTTACGATATTCTTGCAGAAATCTCTCTGGCTTTCGATCAGTTTGCCCAGATCGGCTGCATTCTTATAGTCGATGGACATGCCTGCTTTTTCATGAGCTGCCTTGACTTCCGGATCTTCCATGGTCTTCTTGAAAGCTTCATCATAGAATTTAATGACGTTTTCCGGAGTGCCCTTCGGAGCTACGAGGGCACGGGCGGAACCGTACCATTTATCATAGTAGCCCAGTTCGCCCAGGGTCGGTACGTCTTTCAGGGACGGATCTCTCTTCGTATCGAATACACCGAGGACCTTCAGTTCAGCATTGTCTCCATTGATCAGTTTTGCCACGTCCCCTGCTTTAGCGCAGGAGAAATCCACTTCGCCCTGACGGAGAGCCAGGAGCTGGTCAGCCGTTCCGCCATAAGGAACGGCATTGTATTCAAAGCCTGCAGACTTGGCGAGCAGCTGGGCTGCGGTATGGTTGGAAGCCTGGTTGCCGTTGGTGGAAGCTTTCAGCTGGCCCGGATGCGCTTTGGCATCTTCCACCAGTTCTTTCAGGGTATTCCATTTCGCATCTTTCTTTACGACTACAACGCCTGTTTCCGTTACATGGTTGCAGATCGGAACGATGGATTTGTCATCCAGATTGCTGCCCTTCTGGAGTTCCAGAGTGGTATAGGTGGGCAGATTGATGAAACCGATGGTGTATCCGTCCGGTTTTGATTTGGCCAGTTCGGTCCAGCCGATCTTGCCGTCAGCGCCCGGTTTATTTTCGATGACCAGGGTCTGGCCCACGTATTTCTTGGCGCTGTTCGTCAGAAGGCGGGCACCCGTATCGGTACCGGAACCTGCTTTATAAGCTACGATAACTTTGACATCCTTTTCCGGTTTCCAGGCAGCGCCGGATTTCGCAGCGCTCCTGGAGCCGCCTCCGCAGCCCCCCAGAAGAATACCGGCAGAAAGAATGGCAGCAGCAGCAAGCAGAAGTTTCTTTTTCATCGTTGTTTTCCTCCTTGATCCCCGCGCCGGACTCTCCCCGCCCGGCCCCGGGCTCCCAAATATGAAATTGTGTGCGCTTTACAAAGCGCTTACTTATCTCATTGTACTATTTCATAAATATTTACACAACAATTACATATGTCACTCTTTTGTAATGAACACACAAAATATTTCTATTATATTGTAAAGAGAAAATATATAGCTCTGTGGTAGAAGCTTTATAAATGAAGGAAACGGTCGAAATAAAAGCTTTTGTTTCGGGGCGGTCGGGGGAATTGGGGTAATCGGGAGACTCGGGAAAGTGCGGCGCATAAAAATCTGAAAGCGCCGCAAGTATTGAAAGCTGAAACCATGCAAGCAGCCTGCTGCCGAAAGCAGTGAGGCTGAAGGGGAGCTGCACTTTCGACAGTAAACTTTCCTGGCAATTTCGTCCCGCGTCCCCCAACGGGGGAAGC
>DKQZ01000066.1:0-4995 GCA_002471975.1 Dialister sp. UBA7295
CGGAACTCGGAACTCCCATGCGAGCCTTAATGGAGGAAAATATAAAAAGGCGCGGCTTCCTGATTTGTGCAGCGCCACCACCCCGAGTCCCGTTTCCCGAGTCCCGAACACCGTACAGTTTCGAAGACAACTGAGAATTCAAAGTTTCAACACTTTCAGCCACTGATGGAAAACTCGGAACTCGGAACTTCCATGCGAGTCCTGGGAACTGGGAACTTATATGCGAAATATATACTCGCGCCGCTTTATAATTTTAGCTAATGGCTAATGGCTCATGGCTCATGGCTAATGGCTAATGGCTAATGGCTAATGGCTGAAGGGTAATGGCTATTAGCTATTAGCTATCACCTATTCCCTATTAGCTATCACCTATTCCCTATTAGCAACAATTATCTCTCATCACTGCCTGACTCTTTCCATTTGCGTTTAACGCTGGCAATCAGCGATGACAGCTGTTTTCTAACTTCAATCACTAAATTCATAACCGGGATTAATTCTTCTTCCGAAAAATAGCCTACATCCCGACAATGAATCAATTGGGCTTCTACTTCTGCTGCAGAACCTCTCGATATATAAAGGAAATGCACATATTCTTTCCAGGTCCCTCTTTGATGTCCTTCTGCAATGTTTAAGGAAATTGAGATAACAGCCCTGCGCATCTGGCTTCCTAAATCATAAAGTTCATACTTCGGAAGTCTTTTGGCAATAGCATATATCAATTTTACCAGTTGCCGGGCATTCTGCCAGGTTCGAAGTTCTTTGTAATCTGACATAATCGAAAGTCCTCCTTAGCCAATGGATAATGTGTAATGGCTAATGGATCCGCTATTACCTATTAGCTATGACCTATTACCTAATTGTCACAAAGCATCAATAGGCGCCCTTTTGTTTCAGCACCGCCCCAAAGGTTCTCCAAATCAAAACGATATCCAACCAGACAGACCAGTTATGAACATACCAGGAATCCATTCTTACTCTTTCCGGATAATCGATATCGGATCGACCGCTGGTCTGCCACATACCGGTAATCCCCGGGAGCACCATGTAGTATTCTTTGATGTAATCTCCGTATTTCTCTATTTCCTTCTTCACAATCGGCCTTGGTCCCACGAGGCTCATTTCGCCTTTGAGGACGTTCATGAGCTGGGGGAGTTCGTCCAGGCTTGTTTTTCTGAGGAATTCTCCGCTCTTTGTGATGCGGGGGTCGTTTTTCAGTTTGAATTCGCGGTCCCATTCTTCTCTGGCTTTGGGGTCGGTGGCCAGGAGGTGTTCCAGGACTTCCTGGGAGTTGGCTACCATGGAGCGGAATTTGTAGCAGTCAAATTCTTTTCCGTCTTTTCCTATGCGGCGATGTTTGAAGATGACCGGTCCCGGGGAGTCGTGATAGACCCAGAGGGCGATGGCCAGAAGGATCGGAGAAATGCAGATGCCGCCCACTACGGTGAGGACGATATCAAAAATGCGTTTCAGGATCTGATTCGTCCGGAGGGCGAGGTTATTTTTCAGGCGGAGGAGCATGATTTTTTCATCGAAGAAGGAAAAGGCTTCGATATTGCTCATGGGGACTCCTACCAGGTTTGGGATGACATTGACATTTTCGGCCACGGTCTGGGCTCTATAGATGAGGGCGGATAAATCGTCCTGGGAGAGGCCGGGGGCTGCGATGAGGATGTCCCGGACTCCTGTATTTCCTACGACTTTTTCCAGATCTGCAAAGCCACCGAGGATCGGTATTTCTTCAAGGAATTTGGATTCGGGATGGCTGCTGTCTTCCAGGAATCCGATGGCATGGTAGGCCATGCCGGGGGTATTTTTCATTTCCCGGATGGCTGCATCAGCAGATTTTCCGGCACCTACGATGAGGACGGGGACCTGAAGCCAGCGGGCATGACGGATGAATTTCCCCAGGAGCGGTTTTTCCAGAACCATGAGGCCAAAGCCGAAAATGGCAAAGAGAGCCACATAGAGTCGGGAGACCTGGGTAGTGACATGGGCAAAATACATGAGAATAATGGCAAAGCAGGTGCCCCAGAAGAAGGATAGAAAGAGCCTCGAAAGGACCTGGGTGAGCTCCATGGTCCGGGTGTACATGCGGTTTGAAAAGATAAAGACCATGTAGACCGCGGGCACGATAAAATACTGGTACAGGGAGGGAATGGAAAAATGACCCCCCATGAGCCAGTTCCGGAGACAAACTGAAAGAATGGAGGCTAAGACCAGAGCGATGTAATCGCCGGCCATCAGAAGTAAAGCGGACCCGATCCGCGCCCGGGAGCCCCAGGACGGAGAGGGAGTGTAATCAGAATTTCCCAAAATGCGACATCCTTTGCATCAAACGATTAAATTTGGGGTAAATTATTTTATATTATACCATAATGGGATGATAAAATGGGGAAATTACAGGGGATAAGTAAAAAAGCGGACTTCTTTAGGCTGCATCAGAGCGAATTGTCTGTTCAGCTGTATCCTCGCCCGCATGCTTACGAGTTCGGTAGTTCGTGAGACGTGCTGCGTGAGGATCGCATTCGAGCGGATTGTCTGCCTGACTGTATCCTCGCCCGCAAGTTTACGGTTACGGTAGTTCGTGAGACGTGCCACGTGTAGGATATGGTTTGCTACGCAAACCAATCTTATATATGGGCAGCTCCGCTGCCTCCTCAGGCGCAAAAACATTATAAAGCGCCGAGAACATTAGCCCTTCGGGCCGGAATCCCAATATATACTCGCGCCGCTATATAACTTTTTTGCGGCGCACCTACACGTGCCACTTATCACGAACTACAATATCTATCAGCATACGTGCGAATGTACAGGAAAAATCGATAATCCGCAAAAGAAAACACAGGAAAGCAAATCTCCTCCTGTGTTTCCGTTTTTCTAATGTTTTATTCCCTGACTCTCTTCCATAATCAGTTTGTCTTTAAGTCGGGATATAAACTTGTTCAGCATTTGTTCGACTCTCCGGCTTAGCATGTATGCATTCATGGCCTGGTCTTCGGTAAAATATCCTACTGTCACGCAAAAGGATATATGAGACTGAACTTCGTAATCGGAGGCTCTGGCAACGCCCAGGAAATAAATCAGTTCTTTTGTGGTATTGCGCCCCTGCCCTTCTGCAATATTTGCCGGAATGGATAATGCAGCCCGGCGCATCTGGTCTGCCAAGTTTTCATTTTCCTCCGGTGGAAGCAGCCGGGTCAGTTTATACACTTCTTTTCCCAGCTCATCAGCCCGATGCCACACTTCCAGGTCTCTATACGTGTAGACAGTACCCATGATAGTCCCTCCTTTTTTCTTTATGTGCCTCTCCTTTATTCTAATTGAAAATTGGAAATATGGGAACTATCCGGATGCATTAGTTTCGTATTATTCATTCATCTGTATCTGCGCACGCATGCTTATGGTTTCGGTAGATTGTGAGACGTGGCACTGCCACGTGAAAATCGCATTCGAGCGGATTGTGTGCCTGACTGTATCCTCGCCCGCAAGTTTACGATTACGGTAGTTCGTGAGACGTGCCACGTGTAGGATATGGTTTGCTTCGCAAACCAATCTTATATATGGGCAGCTCCGCTGCCTCCCCAGGCGCAAAAACATTATAAAGCGCCGAGAACATTAGCCCTTCGGGCCGGAATCCCAATATATACTCGCGCCGCTATATAACTTTTTTGCGGCGCACCTACACGTGCCACGTATCCCGTATCACGATCTATGATATCCGTCAGCTTGCGTGCGAAAGTACAGTCAAAATCGATAATCCGCTGATGCATGCCATACATTTATGGTTTTTCTGATTTACTGTATTCTCACTCGCATGCTTACGGTTTCGGTAGTTCGTGAGACGTGCAGGATATGGGCAGCTCCGCTGCCTCCCCAGGCGCAAAATATTCGTATGGCACCGTTCCCTTCTGCCCTCGGGCAGGAAATTCAATATATAATTGCGCCGCTTGGCAAATTTTATGGGGCGCACCTTCCCGAGTCCCGTTTCCCGAGTCCCGAGCGATGCAAGGTATCGAAGACGGCTGGACTGCCAAAGCTGCAATGAATATAGTTCCAAATATAAAAATGTGCCGGTTTATCCGAAAAAGGGCAAAAAAATACCCCAAAAGACAGCGGGGTACACTTCTCCCGCTGCTTTTGGGGTATCATTTCACTATTTTTACTGTTTTACTTGTTTTCATGGCGCCATGAAGTTTCAGAACGCTGTCTTTCTCCCCTTCCGCTTTCTCTGAGATTGGCCGTGGCGGAAGCCTGCGGGCGAATTTCTTTGTTCTGTACATATAGTAGCAAAAATCGCGATTTGTATCATTAGAAGTTCATTAAGCTTTCTCCTATGCGGCTGATGACTTGTATGGGTAGTGGCAAATGACATTTTTGACGGGTGGGGTCTTGCGATTACTTTAGCCGACTCGGTCGGCGTTTGCCCTTCCACTTCGACTTGTAACTTTCGTGGGCTTTGCAATGAATGGCGTTTAGGGTCTTGCGATTACTTCAGCCGGCTTTGCCGGCGTTTGCCCTTCCGCTTCGACTTGTAACTTTCGTGGGCTTAGCGATGAACTGCTTTTAGAGTCTTGCGATTACTTTAGCCGGCTTTGCCGGCGTTTTGCCCTGCCGCTTCGACTTGTACCTTTTGATGGCTTGGCGATGAATGGCTTTTAGAGTCTTGCGATAACATTATTGTGGCTAGCGACTTGGAGGGGTAGAGGCAAATGGCATTTATAACGATTGGGGTCTTGCGATTACTATGGCCGACAAAGTCGGCATTTGCCCTACGGCTTCGACATGAATGGTTTGTGGGCTTAGCGATGAAACCTGTTAGAGTCTTGCGATTTACTTTAGCCGCTTTGCGGCATTTTGCCTGAGGCTTCGACTTGTACGGTTTGGGAGCTTAGCGATGAATGATAGTTGGGGTCTTGCGATTACTTTGGCCTGCCGAAGGCAGGCTGGGGATCATCGCAAGACTCGATAGGTTCAAGTCGATTTGCCACTAAAGAT
>DKQZ01000066.1:5067-18696 GCA_002471975.1 Dialister sp. UBA7295
GCAGGCTGAAGCTATCGCAAGACTCAAATAGTACAAGTCGATTTGCCACCGAAGATTCAAGCAATAGCGGCAGGCAAATGCCTGCAGAATGCAGGCCGAAGGCTGAATCAATAGCGGAAAGCAAAAGTTTATTATAAAATAAAAGAAAGGAGGAAGCTTATCATGGCAATTGGAAACTATCAAGAGTTACAGGTTTGGCATCTTTCTCGCGAGCTCAACCGTGAGGTTTATCAAATTACGAAAAGACTTCCGCCTTATGAGACGAAAAATCTGATTGATCAATTGCAGCGTGCTTCTACATCTATACCTTCCAATATTTCCGAAGGCAACACTCGATCTACTCTTAAAGATTTCATCCGCTTCCTGAATTACGCTCGTGCTTCAGGTGAAGAAGTTCACGTCCAGCTGACTCTGTGTCTGGATGTGGGGTATTTCAAACTGTGGGAAATTAATACGACTCTGATTTTATGTGAACGGGTCAATCAGATGCTGGATAGGCTCATTGAAAGTCTGAAGAGAAGGCAGAAGTGGGAAAAGGAAGAAGCACGGAAAGAAAAAGAACGGAAGAAAGGTAAAAAGTAAAAAGCAGCTGAATGGCTGCTTTTGTCGTTTGAAATCATCAGCCCGCCCACCTCCGAAAAGGCGGCCTTCGGCCGCCGATAACATACCCTCCATAGTAAGGAAATAATGAATAAATAATTTTAGTAAATTTTATGCAATTGCATTTCTAATCTAAAAAACGTATCATAATAGTAGAAAGTAAGTTCTGTATTTCAAATCATTTTACCTGCAGGAGAAGTACAATTATGCTGAATATAAGACAAATGATGAGATATCTTCGTAATAAACATCATATAGCTATAAAAAGCCGACAGATAAAAGATTTGCGTAATATGGGATATTATCATGGTTACAAAGGCTACCGATTTATTCGTGATCCTAAAAATCAGATTCCATTAAATAATTTTGATGAACTTATTTCCATTATTAATTTTGATATGAAACTTAAAGCGCTTATATACCCCCAGATCATGTTTATTGAAACAGCATTGAAGAATTATGTTCTTGAAGCTGTTTTAGACGATTGTTCATCAGAAAACTTAAATGTCGTATTTGCTCGCTCATTGAATTTTTACAAATCTTTTCCGACCGGAAGCGTTCAGTATAAAAAGCACTTCACAAAGAGATTAGCTTTGCGTGGATCAATCAATAACACTCTTAAACGAGATTATAGTCAGCATAATCGCATCGTTTCACATTTCTTTGATCATGACCGGGAAATCCCCATATGGGCCGTTTTTGAATCACTGACCTTAGGCGAATTTGGAAATTTTTTCTCGTGTTGTAATAAAGATGTCAAATTACATACTTCCCATTTATTAGACCTTCCAACAAATCTAGATGCAGATGGAGAAATGACAAGATTTATCATTTTTACTCTTAAAGATTTAAGGAATGCAATTGCCCATAATAATATAATTTTTGATGCTCGATTTGGGACTAATGAGGTTGGCAAACGCCTAATTCAGATGCTGAGATCAGAGACTTCTATTCAAAATATTGATTTTAAATATATAGATGCTTACATCATTCTAATTGCTTATGTTCTTAGAAAAATGTATGTCACAAAGACTGAATGTAAACAACTTGTTAACAGATATAATGAAATTAAAGATGAATTTAGAGAGCAGATTTCATCACAAATCTGGAATCAAATACTTGGAACAGGCACCAGAAATAATATGATAATGTTGAAGGATTACATAAGTAATTCCTGATAACTCATTGAAAATCTACACTCATTTTGGTAGAATAATATTGAAGTGGTGGCTGACGTCTTCGGACTACGCCATGAAAGGATCTGATGCGTTCGGATCCTTTTTTATTGTCTGAAATTCCGGTAATTCGCAGAATCATCGATTCTCCGAATCGATTGGCCCCCTTCTCCCTCGCTCTGCTCGGGAGCTTCCCCCGCAGGGGACGCTTTTTTCTTTAGCGGACTTAATTTCAGGCTCCCCCTTGGGGGAGCTGGCGCCGTAGGCGTCTGAGGGGGGGAGGGATTCGACTAGAATATGGTCTGCGTCAAAATGTGATGCTTACCGTTTATCACATTCCCACCGCTCCCCTCTCACCCTTTCGGGGAGCTCTCCCCAGGGAGAGCCTGCCGCCGGGCATGACTAACGTTTGAGTCAATAACGAAAAGGCTCCCCCTTGGGGGAGCTGGCTGCGGAGCAGACTGAGGGGGGAGGAAAATAACCCACATGGAAGTTCCGAGTTCCGAGTGAAACATCAGCCTTCGGCAGATTCCCGTTACTCCCCTCTCACCGCTGTCGCGGTGTTCCCCAGGGAGAGCCTGCCGCCGGGCAGGGCTGGCGTTTGAGTCGATTGCGAAAAGGCTCCCCCTTGGGGGAGCTGGCACCGAAGGCGCCTGAGGGGGGAGAGATTCGACGAGAGTATCACTAGCGTCGAATCGTGATGCTTATCGATTAGCACACTTCCATAATTCCCCTCTCACCGCTGACCAAGGAGAAACTATTATCTGGCAGGCTCGACACCAGTATTTTATGCAAAAATTTACTTGCGGTTAGAGTGAATCAACATGTTTATTTGAAAAACTCTTGCCTGTCGATATTTTGAAAAGTTACAATATGAGTGAATCAAATGAATCAAAAATATTTCACTTCGGAGGTTTATTTATGAGCGATAAAAATTTTTCACCCATAGAGCGGGAAATTATTTTCTATCAGACTGATGATGGAAACCAGAAAGTGAATGTCCTCTATCAGAATGAAACTTTCTGGCTTACGCAAAAGGGAATTGCTGAACTATTCGGCGTAGGAACTGCCGCAATCAATAAGCATTTAAAAAACATATATGAAGATAATGAACTTAGTGACAGTTCAACTATTTCCAAAATGGAAATAGTTCAAAAAGAAGGTACAAGAAGTGTTTCCAGATTAGTATCGTTTTATAACCTGGATGCAATTATTGCGGTGGGATACCGTGTAAATTCGGTTAAAGCGACAAGATTCCGCATCTGGGCCACCAATACACTTAAGGAGTATATCATTAAAGGATTTGTATTAAATGATGATTTATTGAAGAATGGACGCTCTATGGGCAAGGATTATTTTGATGAATTGCTCGAAAGGGTAAGATCCATTCGTGCCAGTGAACGGCGTATATACCAGAAAATTACTGATATATTTGCAGAATGTTCATTGGATTACGACCCTCAATCGACGGTAACCAGGAATTTTTATGCCATGGTACAAAATAAATTTCATTATGCGATTACCGGGCAGACGGCTGCTGAAATTATTTATAATACTGCGGATCACAGCAAGCCTAATATGGGATTGACAACGTGGAAAAATTCTCCTGATGGCAGAATTTTGAAGTCTGATGTAACTGTTGCTAAAAATTACTTATCGGAAAATCAAATACGTACATTAGAACGTACTGTATCAGGCTTTTTTGACTATATTGAGCTTGTTCTGGAAAGGCATCAGGCTTTTACAATGGAAGAATTTGCTAACAGCGTAGATAAATTTTTGTCGTTTAATGAATTCGAAGTTCTGAAAGGTAAGGGACGTATTTCTATGAGTGCGGCTGAAGCTAAAGCGAGAGAAGAGTATCTGAAATTTAATAAGACCCAGAAAATCCATTCAGATTTTGATAAATTCATAGAAAATGTAAAAAATGTCTCTAAGAAATAGAAAACAGGAAATCAAATTTGAAAGATGATTATAAAATCCGGAGATTTCTCTTCGGATTTTTGAATACAATATCTTCTGTTTTGAGTGGTTAAAGGCCGCCGGATGGTCAGGCTCCCCCTTGGGGGAGCTGGCTGCGTTAGCAGACTGAGGGGGGAGGAAAATAACCCGCATGGAAGTTCCGAGTTCCGAGTGAAACATCAGCCTTAGGCAGATTCCCGTCACTCCCCTCTCACCCCTTCGGGGAGCTCTCCCCAGGGAGAGCCTGTCTACGGTCATGGCTGGCATTTGAGTCAATTGCGAAAAGGCTCCCCCTTGGGGGAGCTGGCTGCGTTAGCAGACTGAGGGGGGGAGGAATGCGACTAGTGTAGGGTCAGCGTCTAAATGTGATGCTAATCGTTTAGCACACTTCCATAACTCCCCTCTCACCCCTTCGGGGAGCTCTCCCCAGGGAGAGCCTGACGCCGGGCAGGACTGGCTTTGAGTCAATAACGAAAAGCCCATTTGAGAGAGTCTCTCGGAAGTGTGTTCTGCCAGTTATTTACCAGCCTTTCTTTTCGTTGATTCGATTGATGATGTCCTGACAGACACCGGGGAAGTTTTCGTGGACTACTTTATTGGAGTATCTTACGATTTCAAAGCCCCAGTGTATCAGACAGCGGGTGCGCCGGGCGTCGTATTTCCTTCCTTCTTCGGTAAAGTGCTGTCCACCGTCTATTTCTATGATGAGTCCGAATTCCGGACAGAAGAAATCTACGATGTAGTGTCCGATCACTTTCTGATGGATGAAGTCGACGGTCCAATTTTTATAAGGAAGAAGAAAATCATACCACAGGTGATTTTCTTCAGGCGTCATGTGCTGCCGGAGTTCTTTTCTCTTTTTCTTCATTTCTTCGCTCACCGGTATATTCATGCCTTCCACCCACTCAAAGGGCTTATTGGGGTCCGCAAGCCATTCCCAGTAATTAAAGTCTTTCATCCTCATCACCTCCGGCTCTTTTATATCAGTATAGCAAAAAAATATCGGGCATGAAAAGCATGATGAAGGATGAAAAATGGCTTGCATATAAGTTCCCAGTTCCCAGATTTACTTCAGCCTTCGGCAGATTCCCATCGCTCCCCTCTCACCGCTGTCGCGGTGTTCCCCAGGGAGAGCCTGTCTACGGTCATGGCTTGCGTTTGAGTCGATTGCGAAAAGGCTCCCCCTTGGGGGAGCTGGCTGCGAAGCAGACTGAGGGGGGAGGAATGCGATGTCGATATGATTGGCATCGAAATGTGCTGCTTATCGTTTAGCAAATTTCCCGTCGTTCCCCTCTCACCGCTATCGCGGAGCTCTCCCCAGGGAGAGCCTGTCTACGGTCATGGCTTGCGTTTGAGTCTATAGCGAAAAGATTCATCTGCCTTTGATTTTTTGCTGACAGAGATGGCTATCGTTTCGACAGGTTCGTCCCCTCACCGGCTTTGCCGGAGCTCCCCTATCGAGGGGAGCCTTTTGCCGGGCACGGCTGGCTTTTGAGTCTATAGCGAATTTCTCACCGCTTCGCGGTATTCCCCGGGGAGGGCCTGACGCCGGGCAGGGTTGGCGGGTGAGTCATTTTTCGAATTGTCCAATTAAAAAGCCGGCTCATGGAGCCGGTTTCTTTATGCTGTGAAGAATATTTCCAGTCCTATGCCGACCAGTATCAGCCCGCCGACTATGGTGGCTTTGTCTGCGAGTTTCATACCGAAGTGGCGACCGAGAATGATTCCTGCGATGCAGATGAAAAATGTGACTACGCCAATAATAATGCTGGCGAAGAAGGCTTCTTTCACATTGTATTCGGCAATCGTAAATCCTACGGAAAGGGCATCGATGGAGGTAGCGATGCCCTGGATGAAAAGGATTTTGAAGCTGGTGGCTGACTGGATGTCTTCTTCTTCCCCGGAAAGGCCGTCTTTGATCATATTTCCTCCCAGCGCCAGGAGGAGAATCAGCGCGATCCAGGGAATGTAGGGCAGAAGGCTGTGAAATAAATCCAACACCCAGTTCACGCAGAACCAGCCGGTCATGGGCATGAACCACTGGAAGAAACCGAAGGTCCCCGCAATGAGGCACATCTTCCGCCATTTCATATAATGCTCATGAATGCCGTTTGCCAGGGATACCGAAAAGGCATCCATGGCAAGGCCGATGCCTAACAATATGCTGTTTATGATAAATGCCATAGTTGATCACCAGCTGTAATTTACTCGCATAAATGTTCCCCTTGCAAAATGACGCTCCATACTTCGCGTACTGGGAACTGGGAACTTATATGCGTGCCCACATGAAGTTAAATATACAAAAAAGACTCAGGCACATAAAAATGCACCCGAGTCTCGCAATTTAAAGGTTAGCCAGGCAAATGCCAGTATGTTGGCCCGCTCCACAAAAGTGGCTGCTACTCCCTCAGTTATTGAGAATGATAGCATGAATAGAGGGCTTTGTCAAAGAAATTTGTCCGATAAAATCGGAATGTTTCTCTATCGATATTCATTCTCAATTATCACACTTGCGCTGGTCCTCCAGGCTGCTGTAATCTATGGAACTTTTCCCACCCCTGTGGAAATGATATAATGAAACATAATAAGTTTTTGCTTTTATTTCCATGAAAGGATACGAATATGAAAGTATTACTTGCCGGCGGTGCCGGGTATATCGGATCTCATACGGCGGTGCAGCTTTCGAAGGCGGGCCATGAGGTCATTATTGTGGATGATTTTTCCAATTCTTCTCCGGAGGCGATCCGACGGGTGGAGGAGCTTGGCGGGAAGAAGGTTATTTCCTATGAAGCGGATGTGAAGGATAAGGAGAAGGTCCGTCAGATTTTCAGGGAAAATGATATCGACTGTGTCATTCATTTTGCAGGGCTCAAGGCGGTAGGCGAATCGGTGCAGCTGCCTTTGAAGTATTATAGAAATAATATCGATACCACCCTCACCCTTCTGGAGTGCATGGAGGAAGCAGGGTGCACGCGGTTTGTATTTTCGTCTTCCGCCACGGTTTACGGGGAGGAAAATGATCCGCCCTATGTGGAAACCATGAAGCGGGGCAGCTGTTCGAATCCTTATGGCTGGACGAAAGTGATGATGGAGGAAATTCTGGAAGATGCAGCGAAAGCCAATCCGAAGCTCACGGTCATCCTGCTCCGCTATTTCAATCCCATCGGGGCTCATGAAAGCGGACGGATCGGCGAGGATCCCCAGGGAATCCCGAATAATCTCATGCCTTATATCGCCCAGGTGGCTGTGGGACGGCGGGATCATCTCACCGTATTCGGAGGAGATTATCCGACGCCTGATGGCACGTGCCTCCGGGATTATATCCATGTCATGGATCTGGCTGATGGCCATGTCAAAGCTGTGGAATATGCAGAAAATCACAGGGGCGTGGAAATTTTCAATCTCGGTACCGGGACTCCTTACAGCGTCCTGGATATCATCAAAGCTTTCGAATCCGCTACGGGGGTCAAAGTCAAGTACGAAATAGGACCAAGAAGAGCGGGCGATCTCCCCAAATTCTGGGCCGATTCCGCCAAGGCACAGAAAGTGCTGGGCTGGCAGGCAAAACGGAGCCTCGCCGATATGTGCCGGGATACATGGAATTGGCAGAGCAAAAATCCGCAGGGGTATGGGAAGTGAATCGTTAGCCGTTAGCCATTAGCCGTTAGCCATTAGCAGTTAGCAGTTAGTTTTTAGCATTAGAAAAGCAGATATCCTTATCGGATGCCTGCTTTTTTGTTGTTTCCAATTATTGAATCAGACCGCCGAAGGCGGCGAATCGGTCTACCTTCCCTAGATAGGGAAGGTGCCCAAAGGGCGGATAGGATGATGGATGTTTACTTGCACTTGCGGCTGAAAAGCTCTTTCTGCGTTTCAAGCATCAATCTTCCCCCCTGCCCCTTCGGGGCATCCCCCCTTTCAAGGGTGGATTTCCCTTTGGGCGGCCTTGCCGCCTTTTGGTCAGGCTCCCCCCTGGGGGAGCTGGCTGCGGAGCAGACTGAGGGGGGAGGAATGCGATGAGGATATGGTCAGCGTCAAAATGTGCTGCTTACCGTTTAGCAAATTTCCCGTCGCTCCCCTCTCACCGCTGTCGCGGTGTTCCCCAGGGAGAGCCTGACTTCGGGCATGACTTGCGTTTGAGTCATTTAGCATATTAATCATGCTTTGTGATTTATGTCGCTAGAGAATACTATCGTTTCGACTTGTTCGTCCTCCCATCCCTTCGGGGAGCCCTCCTCTCGAGGAGGGCTATACATCGGGCAGAGCCTGCTTTTGAGTCAATTGGCAAATGAATCATACCCGGCAGTACCGAGAATCCCGTGATTCCCGGGATTCCCGATTCAAAAGCTGCCTGATATGTAGATGCCCAATATAAAATGGGCGTCTTTTATACATCTAAGGCGCCCACTTTCCCGGATTTCGGTCCACGGAGCACGGGCCACGGTTCACCGGATTGTCTATTCAGTTATCCTTTAAAGGGGACTACGTTTTTGACAGCTTCTCTGGCATCAATCCTGATTTCTCCATTGTCCAGGTCGATGAGGACATATCTGTCATTTCCCATGCCCAGTTCTTTCATATAGGTGAGCTGACGGAGTCCGTGGCGGCTGGTCATTCTTTCTACGAGGTCGTGATGGTCTTTTTCTTTCATGGCAAAGATCATATCTACCGATGCATTGTCGATGGCACAGATATCGAGGGAAGCGAGGATTCCTACATTCGGGGTGACGACGGGTTCTGCATGGATTCCTTCGCAGTCGCAGGAGACGGACATATTTCTCATGACGTTGATATAGGCCATGTGTTTTCCGAAGTAGTCGATGGTGGCTTTGGTGGATTCTGTCATTCTTTCCATGAATTCTTCTTTCAGGATGGACCACTGGCCTTCTCCGGGATGGGTGTGAATCATGGCTTTCCCGATTCTTCCGTCAGCGCATCCGATGCCGAGGTTTTTATTGGAGCCTCCGAATCCTCCAGCAGTGTGGCCTTTGAAATGGGTAAGAGCGAGCATGGAGTCGTAGTTTGTTTCGTGGCTGCCTACGGACATTTCTTTGAACCATTTGCCGCCTTTGACGGGGAGCATGAGGGTCCCTTCTTCGTCCATAATGTCCACAGGGGCAAAGTCCCAGCCGTTTATTTTCAGGGTTTCCCTGTGCTGCTCTGTGGTATAGCGGTCCCATTCGTAGTAGGTATTCGTTTCGACGATGGTGGCTTGGGGCATTTCTTTTTCCAGAAGTTCTTTGACCCAGGGCCGGGGGATGATGTTCGGTCCGTGCTGTTCGCCGGTGTGGAGTTTCACGGCGATTTTTCCCGTGAGGTTTGCGGAAATTTTCCTGTAGGCTTTGATGAGTCCCGCTGCGGAGAGGTCGCGGGTGAAATAGACGATGGATTCATTGCCGGTGCGGTTTTCATAAGGAATGTAGGTATCTCCGCCGTTGCCTGGTTTTATTTCTGACATAATGGCCTCCTTAAAAAGTAATCCGTTCACAATTTCTGCTTTTCTATATTTCCTATTGTATAACCTCAAGTAAACTCGAGGGCAAGGATTTTTTTGAAATTTCTACAAGAAATGTCTTTATATGTTAGAATATGTTTATCACTTTATGGAGGGCAATTATGATTCATCATTTTCATGCAGACAAAAACCGGTGGGACGGTATCGAGCCCCACATTTATAAAGAGAATCCCGGGGTCTTCCGGGATGTGACGAAGCAGGTCCTTTTCGATAATGATAAGGATCTTCCCGTGCAGTTCCGTTATTTCCAAGTGGAAAAAAATGGGTTTTCTTCTTTCGAACATCACGGGCATCGTCATTTCGTCATGATTTTCAAAGGATGCGGCCACGTCCTTCTGGGGGATCAGGTCTATGAGGTCCAGGAAGGGGATACGTTCTCCATCGAACCCTGGCAGTGGCATCAGTTCAAGGCAGATATGGGAGAAATTCTGGGCTTCCTCTGTCTCGTCAACCATTTCCGGGATACACCGGTGTATCCGACAGAGGTGGATATCGCGGAAATAAGGAAAAATCCGGAGGCAGCTCGTTTTCTCGATGAAAAGTGATTAATGACATTTTTTCTGACTGCGATTATCCAATAGGAATTAGGATTTGGGGATTGGGGATTAGGGAAGGTGGCGCGCATCAAGTTGGATAGCGCGCCCTTTTATATTTAAATTTATTTCCGTTCTTGCTGACTTGCTGATTTTTATGAGAAAATATAATAAATGAAATTCCTTTTTGTTTTGCCATCTTCGGACTGTTGTCACGTGAACTCCTAACTTTCGAGCGGCTTCACTTGGTCCCAAATCTCCTCGATTAATCTTTCTGACAATAGACAGTTTTTCCTTGGGACTTATTTCGTCTTTATTGACCATATTGCTACCTCCAAGTAGGATTTTTATATTTCATACTCCTATTTACTGATAGCATACCAGAATTGTGCGGCGCACCGCCCCTAATCCCAAATTCCTAATCCCCAATTCCTTCTCATTCATTGTTACTCATATCGTTTTCCCCAAAGGAGACACTATGCCAAATTACTTACAGGAACGAAATACCATCATTTTCGACATGGACGGGACCCTTGTCGATTCCGTGGGTGTCTGGAATCAGGTGGATATGGAGTTGATCAGGAAACTGGGCGGTGTACCGGAGGGTGAGATAATCGTGAATCATCGCCGGGACCTGGCTTTGGTGAAGTACCGGACTCAGGAAAGCCCCTATACCTGTTACTGTGAAGATCTGGGAAAGATCTGTGGTTCTACCCTTTCCGGCGATGAAATCATGGCCATGCGTCATGAAATCGCCCATACGATGATCCGCGAGAAAGTACAGTTGAAGCCTGGTGCGGCAGATCTGGTGAAAAAGTTGAAGGACATGGGAAAGACTCTTGTCATCGCTACGACAACCAACAGAGGAAATATGGATATTTACCGCTATAAAAATCAGAATATCCTCAAAGAGCTTCCCCTGGATGAATACTTCGATGCCATTTACGTACGGGAAATGGTAACCGCCATCAAGCCGGACCCACAGGTACACCTGAAACTGATGAAGGAACTGGATAAAAAGCCGTCGGACTGCTTCATCTTCGAAGATTCCCTCGTGGGCGTGCAGGCAGGAAAAGCTGCAGGAATTCCTGTGGCTGTGATCTATGATAGATATTCCGAAACCGATCAGGAAGAAATGAGGAAACTGGCCGATCAGTGGTATCCATCCCTCAAAGAAGCACTGGAAACGATTTCGTGATTTATAAGTAAAAACGCCGCATTTGCGGCGTTTTTTTATTTTCCTTTGGAGCGGGTAATTTTTGCGGAATTATAGAGTCAGTATCGATTCTTCAAGCCATTTCCTCTCGTCGGGCGGAGCTTGCGTTTGAATCAATTGGCGTATTTAACATGCTTTGTGATTGATGTCGATAAAGATGGCTGCCGTTTCGACTGGTTCGTCCCCTCACCGCTGTCGCGGAGCTCCCCTTTCGAGGGGAGCCTTTCGCCGGGCATGGCTGACTTTTGTGTCAATTGGCGCATTTATCCCGCTTTGTGATTGATGTCGACAGAGATGGCTGCCATTTCGACTTGTTCGTCCCCTCACCGCTATCGCGGAGCTCCCCTATCGAGGGGAGCCTTTCGCAGGGCATGGCTGACTTTTGTGTCAATTGGCACATTTATCTGGCTTTGTGATTGATGTCGTCAGAGATGACTGGCGTTTCGACTGGTTCCCCCTCACCGCTGTCGCGGAGCTCCCCTATCGAGGGGAGCCTTTCGTCGGGCATGTAGTGGGTGGGTGAAGCTTTCGGGATTTAAGTTCCATAAAGTGTATCACCAATACACTAACGTTGTAAAAAGTGTAATACAACAACATTTTTTATGATTATAGCACAACAGGAGAAAAGCTGATTGAAAGTAAATGATTTGAAAAACCGCCCCTGCGGGGGCGGTTTGGATGTCATCAGGTTTCCTGTTTATTGTGCTTTTTTCAACAGCCAGTCCAATACGTATTCCTGCCGGATACCATCATGGGAAACAGGCGGCTGGAGATCCATGGTTAGAAGAATACGGGGATAGTAGTCCTTCACTTCCCGGAAGGGGGCCAGTTCTCTTTCGAGAGTCTGATCATTTCCTGCAAGGGTATAGGCGACCTGATAATAGGTAGGTTCCCCGTTTTTCATGGCGACGAAGTCTATTTCTTTATTTCCCGCCTTGCCGATATATACTTCTTCGTAACGGCGCAGGAGTTCCAGATAGACTATATTTTCAAGGATATGGCCGGCATCGGCGGGTTTCGTTCCCAGCACGGTCCGGCGGAGTCCGAGGTCTGCCGCGTAATATTTCCCTCCTGTTTTCAGGTATTCTTTTCCTTTCACATCGTATCGGTCTGCCCTGTAAAACAGGAAGGTATCCTGCATGACGTTAAGATAATTCTCTACGGTAGGCGATGACGTTTTGGTTCCCTGGGAAGTCAGGGTATCGGCTATCTTTTTTGCGGAGCAGGGATTGCCGATGTTGTCAAAGAGGAACCGGGTCAGTTTCTTTAAAAGTGCCGGATTGAAGGATTTCCCCCGACCCATGATATCCTTTAAAATCACCGTATCATAAATGCCGGAGAGGTATTGCTGTATATCATGAGAATCCGAGAGCATGGATGCATAGGGGAATGAGCTGTCTGTCAGATACATGGAATACAGCCTTTCCGGACTTGTTCCCGGATGGACTGAGGCAAATTCGGCAAAGGAAAGAGGCTGCATGCGGATTTCAATATACCTTCCCGCCAAAAGCGTGGCCAGCTCCCCGGAAAGAAGCTTCGAATTGGAACCAGTAATATAGACGTCACAGTTCTTTTGGATGTAAAGAGCGTCTACTGCCTTTTCGAAATGTTCCACCTGCTGTACTTCATCGATAAAGATGTAGTTCATTCCCGATGGCTGGAGACGGGAGAGGAAATAGTGAAGGAGCTCATGGTAATCAGTAATATCCAGGCCTTCCACACTTTCCAGATTGAGGGAAATCATATTTTTCTCCGATATTCCTTCTTCTTTCAGTTCATCCTGAAACATGGAAAGCAATGTGGATTTCCCGCAGCGCCGGATCCCGGTCACTACTTTGATCACATCTTTCTCCCGCCACCGTTTCAACTGGTCCATATACTCATTACGCTCTATCATAGTTTCGCCTCCTTTGGTTTAAGTATATAAAAGCGTATAGAAATATTCAAGTTTTAAAAATCAATTTTAAAAACTTTTTATTCTCAAGCACTTTTAAAAGTATTAAACTGAGCTCATGGTTTTTATACATCGTATCTGGTAATCGTCACTTCGATTTCCATTGATAAAATTTAACCGTTTATTATAT
Source organism: Dialister sp. UBA7295 (assembly GCA_002471975.1). GTDB lineage: Bacteria > Bacillota > Negativicutes > Veillonellales > Dialisteraceae > Dialister. Next base: position 18,153 of record DKQZ01000066.1, read on the forward strand.
AATGTATTTAAAAGTAAAGCACTGTATATAAAAAGCAATGCATTATCAAGGATGGTGATGATTATGGCTGTCAAAACTGCCAATTTCAATATGCGTATGAGTGAACAGACGAAGCTGGATGCGGAAAATCTTTTCAGTACATTGGGCATGACCCTTCCCCAGGCGATCAATATGTTTATCGCGAAATCCCTTCTCGTAGGAGGGATTCCCTTTGAGGTCAGAGTGCCCCGGTATAATCGTGAAACCGAAGCTGCCATACAGGAAGCCCGGGATATTGCCGCCGGAAAAGTGAAGGCGAAAGTTTACTCTTCTACAGATGAATTGTTCAAGGACTGCGAGAAATAGTTATTTTTCGTATACCGGAATTTTCGAATTAAAAAGTTATCAGTTATCAGATATTAGTTCTCAGTCAGGGAGGGCTTGCCTCAATTCACGAAGCGAGCCCTTTTAACCTTATCCGCCAAAAGTCCTCCACCTCTTAGGTGGGGGATGAAGGCGGTTATGTGGAATTTATGCGAATAATTTCTTAGATCGCTTGTTCTGT
>DKQZ01000056.1 GCA_002471975.1 Dialister sp. UBA7295
CAATCATAGGGTGCTTACTTTTGATGAGGATGAAATTTATAAAAAATGCGGCGCTTTTGATTGTTGCGCCGCACCAACACTGATAACTGATAACTGATAACTTTTTTACCTATAGTTTCAAAGACTTTATGGACATCAAAGGCCTCGCAAGATAGTCCCTCCACCGATGAGCCTGTCTTCGTCATAGAAGACTACCGACTGGCCCGGGGTGACGGCGCGCTGGGGTTCATCAAATTTCACCAGGGCCCGGCCATTTCTCTCCAGAGTCACTTCTGCTTCATGGACCCGGATGCCATAGCGGATTTTCGCCTGACAGAGGAACGTTTCTGAAGGCGCTTCGCCATCGGTGAAGTGAAGATCGTCCGCCAGAAGCTTATAGCGGAAAAGGTCATCATTGGAGCCCACGACCACCTGATTCTTGTCAGGCTTCAAAGATACCACATAGAGAGGCATTTTCGCCGCAATGCCCAGGCCCTTTCGCTGGCCGATGGTATAATGGCAGATGCCGGTATGACGGCCCATCACATGGCCTTTCAGATCCACGATATTTCCGGGCCTGAAAGCCTGGGGCGCGTGATGTTCCAGAAATTCCACATAATTCTTTTCGCTGGTAAGGAAGCAGATATCCTGGGACTCCGGCTTGTTGTAGGTGGGAAGTCCCTTTTCTTTGGAAATACGGCGGGTATCTTTCTTGAACGTCCGGCCCAGGGGGAAAATGATGTGAGCGAGCTGCTCCTGGGTCAAATGGTACATCATGTAAGACTGATCCTTGGAAATATCGATGCCCTTCCGCACCTCATATTTCTGCCGCTCCGGATTGAAGACGATCCGCGCATAATGGCCGGTGGAGAAATAAGGCGCATCGAAAGCTTTTCTCGCTTCCTCATAGAAGAGGCCGAATTTCACATGGAAATCACACATCATGCAGGGGTTCGGCGTCATGCCCTTCGTGTAGGCATCGATGAAATAGGAAAGCACGAACTTTTTGTAAGCTTCCCGTACGTCGATCACCTTGAAGGGAATGTTCAGGAATTCCGCCATGGCCCGGGCCCCTTCGATTTCCTCCTCCTGCCCGTCAAACTGCAGCATGGTGGCCCCGTACACTTCATACCCCTGCTCCAGCAGAAGCTTTGCGGAAAGCGTGGAATCCACACCGCCCGACATGGCGACGACTACTTTTTTCTTTTCTGTCATAATATCCTTTCTGTGGGAAAAATCCCAAACCATCATTCCGGGGAATCCCGAAACTCGCATCGGAGTGAAAGTCCGAAGGATGTAGTTCTATTATATCATCATTGGGCAAGGTGGCTGAGAAAGGAAACCGCGAGATAAATGACTTTTGAATCGGGGTTATCGGGATTGTCGGGGGTATCGGGGCTATCGGGAAGTTAGCCTCATACGTGATGTTGTTGGATTTCGTCAGGCGTGCGGTAACGGGAAGTTTGCCTTGTACGTGGTGACGTCGGATTTCTGTCAGGCGGGCGATATCGGGAAGTCAGCCTCGTACGTGATGTAGTCGGATTTATGACAGGCGGGCGATACCGGGAAGTTAGCCCTGTACGTGGTGATTTTGGATTTGTGACAGGCGTGCGGTAACGGGAAGTCGGCCTTGTACGTGATGTCGTCGGATTTGTGACAGGCGGGCGGTAACGGGAAGTCAGCCTTGTACTTGATGTTGTCGGATTTGTGACAGGCGGGCCATATCGGGAAGTTAGCCTCGTACGTGATGTTGCCGGATTTCGTCAGATGGGCGGTAACGGGAAGTTAGCCTCGTACTTGATGACGTCGGATTTCTATCAGGCGGGCCATATCGGGAAGTTAGCCTTGTACGTGGTGATTTTGGATTTGTGCCAGGCGGGCCATATCGGGAAGTCAGCCTCGTACTTGATGACGTCGGATTTCTGTCAGGCGAGCGATACCGGGAAGAATGCCTCATATGTGATGACATCGGATTTTCGTCAGACAGGCAGTACCGGGCTTTTCATCCCCGCCTGTGTAAAATCCCAATTAAAAATTGTGCCGCCTCAGCGGCACACCATCCCGAGCCCCGCATCCCGTACCCCGAAATCTTGCTGGAGACTCGATCGGAGCAAGTCCCGAACAGGGCTAAGACCCGAATACCGTAATTGACTCAGGTCATAGTATTTAACTAATGACACCAATAAATCCCAATAAAAAATTGTGCCGCCTCAGCGGCACACCTTCCCGCACCCCGCATCCCGCACCCCGAAATCTCGCTGGAGACTCGATCGGGGCAAGTCCCGAACAGGGCTGACTCCCGAATACCGTAATTGACTCAGACTATAATAACTGACCTGCAATGTCCCAACATGGTGCAGTTCCCCCTCATCGGCTGCGCCGGAGCTCCCCGGGGATGAGTTTACCATTTAGCTCATTTTCGACTTGTACGATAGTACAGCCCCTCAGTCGCCTTCGGCGACAGCCCCCCGAACTTCGGGGGGCCTTTCCCATTCTCATGCTTGCTTTAGTGTCACCTGATCATGAACAATACGGGCTTTTCATCCCCGTCTGTGTAAAATTCCCATCAAAAAAGGTGCCGCCTCAGCGGCACACCTTCCCGAGCCCCGCATCCCGCATCCCGCACCCCGAAATCTCGCTAGAGACTCGATCGGGGCAAGTCCCGGACAGGGCTGACTCCCGAATACCGTAATTGACTCAGAACGCAGTATCTGACAATGTACGCACAAACAATCACTCATCCACCGGATGGACGTGCCGTACTTCTTCCAGGACGGGATGGATATGGATATGGCCATAGGGTTTGATGGCTTCGGCGAAATCTTTGACGCCTCCTTCTTCTTTGAAGTGGGCATCGATGAAGAAGGTATTTTCCTGAACCCGGTAGCAGTGTAGAATGTGAAATTCCGTTTCATGGACGAAGTGGATGAAATCTTCTGCTTTTCCCTGATTGGTATGCATGATGAAAAGATGATGAATGGTGTAGCCGAAAACGGGGCAGTTCAGGTTCACCGTATACCGTTCCACGACACCCATGTCCTGGAGTCGTTCTACCCGGTTTTTGGCGGCCTGGCTGGTCATGAAGACTTTCTTTCCCAGCTCGGTCATGGAAATGCGGCTGTTTTTCTTCAGCTCATTGAGGATTTTCTTGTCTGTTTCATCCAGGGGTTTGGGGCACATGGGACACCTCCGCTTTTCTTATTTCCTCTATTATATCATTGAATGTATGCTTAAGGGAATTCAAATCTTTTGCGATTTGAAATTTAAGATTCCGGGGAATGTACTGCAGGTAGTATTTCCATAAAAGGGAAACGTCAATTTATTGTAAAAAAGTCATTGGCAGCAGGAATGAAATGTTATAAAATATATGTAATGAATTTTGGGGATGAAAAGGTTACAATGTGGGGAAAGGGGGGAAAGAATGAGATATTTCTATCCGGCTATTTTTCAGCAGGATGCTGAAAATGGTACCTTTACCGCTGTTTTCCCGGATCTCCCCGGCTGCCGGGCTGAGGGAAAATCCATGGAGGAGACGGCAGTGAAAGCCAGAAATGCCATGGCTGCTTCCCTTCTCGAGATGGAGGAAAAGGAAATTCCGATTCCTGCGCCTTCCGCGGAAAGGATCCTGCAACGGCGCTTCCGGGACAGCAAAGTATGTGTGGTCCTGGTAGATATGGATTCCTACCGGGCATTCTGTGCGTATAAAGTGAAACAGGCAGAAACCAAATCCGCCGAATGGGCCGAATCTGCCAGAAAGAGCAGACCGGGCATTCTTGCCAGGGTATTTGGACTGAGATAATACAGCCGCAGCGAAAGCTGCGGTTTCTTTTTGCTTTCAGGGGGTCGGATGCATTGGAAGGCCGGGGATGATGGGGAATAGCTAATAGCGAATGGCGAATGGTTAATGGCACACAGCTAACAGCTAACGGCTAACAGCTCACAGCTAACGGCTATTTCCTATTCCTTTTGCTTCCACAATTCTTTATCCCTGAAAACGATTTGCATAACAGGCTGTCTTGACATTTCCCTGTTTCCAGTATAAAATAGCATTAATCTAATAGCAGCCATGAAGAGAAGAGTAGGCAGTGAGGATTGGCAAAGAGAGCTCCGGAAGGTGAAAGGGAGTCCAGGATAAACTGCTGAAGATGGCCTCTGAGCTGGCACTGCCGAATGATGAAGCAGTCCGGGTTCTCCCGTTACAGAGACAGGGTATCAAGGCAAGTCCGGCGTACCTCATGAGGTCCATCCTGGCGACAGGAGGATAAAATTGGGTGGTAACACGAGTATCTCGTCCCTTTGGGAACGGGATTTTTTTATTGTTATAAATGGAGGTTTTATCGTGCCAATCAGAATTCCTGACGGAATCGAAGCCATTACGGAACTGAAAAAAGAAGGAATCGTCACCATCGGCGAGGAAAGGGCCAGGACCCAGGATATCCGGCCATTGAAGATTTTAATCCTGAATCTCATGCCCATCAAGAAGCCCACGGAAGTGCAGCTGCTCCGGCTCCTGGGCGATTCGCCGCTCCAGATCGATGTGGATTTCGCCCGCATCGCATCCCGCGAGACGACCCATACGGACCGGTCTTATCTGGAAGAAAATTATCTCACCTTTGATGAAATCAAAGACAGGAAATATGACGGTTTCATCATCACCGGGGCGCCGGTGGAAAAGATGGCCTATGAAGAAGTGGAATACTGGCCGGAAATGTTGAAATATTTCGAATGGTCCGATACCCACGTCTTCTCCACCCTCCATCTCTGCTGGGCCGCCCAGGCGGGTCTCTATCGTGATTATGGCGTGCAGAAACGGATTCTGCCGAAGAAGTTCTTCGGCGTGTACCAGTACGATTCCACCATGGCCTATCATCCGCTGCTTCGCGGCTTCGATGATCGTTACTTCATTCCCGTGTCCCGCCATACGTCCATCGATGATGAAGCGGTAGACAACTGCCCGCAGCTGGACGTCCTTTCCCGGTCCCCAAACAAGGGTATCAATATCATTTCCGATAAAGAATCCCGCCGCATTTTCGTCCTGGGTCATTTCGAATACGACCTGGGCACCCTTTCCTGGGAATACAAGCGGGATAAGGATAAGGGCCTGCCCATCCGTCTTCCGGAAAATTACTATCCCTACGACGATCCCCTGGAACGGCCAAGATTTGTATGGTGCAGCTATGCCCATCTTTTCTATCACAACTGGGTGAACTTCGTTTACCAGGAAACGCCCTATTCCCTGGACAACCTCATGCCCTTCAATGTGCATAATCCACTGCATGAAAGATGATTGGCCTGCCGGTTCGACTTGAACCTTAGAGGCATTTGAGTCGGGAACTTTAAGGTATTCGTGTGGCCTGCCGTTTCGACTTGAACTCTGGAGGCATTTGTGGCTGGAACTTTAAGGTATTCGTATGACCTGCCGGTTCGGCTTGAGCCCTGGAGGCGTTTGAGTCGGCAACTTTGATGTATTCGTTTGATTTTCCCCCTTGCGGCAGGGAATATTCTTTACTCATTGTCTGACCGAAAAAGCAGGAAACTATTAGCTGCTAGCCGTTAGCCATTAGCCATTAGCCATTAACCATTAACCATTAACAACCATTAACTATTTCCAAATAGGAGCTCTATCATGGAAAAATCACCAAAATCACTTCTGAAATTATTTGCCCTTCTTCTGTTCTTCCTTCTCGGTGTCGGTTCGGCCCTGGGCCTTTCGGGCTGCGGGTCCGGTCCTGCTTCGAAGCCGGCTGCTTCTGCTCAGAAGAAAGTGATCCGCGCCGGCATGGATGCGGCCTATCCGCCCTTTGGTTTCCAGGATATGGACAAGAAGGAATATGTGGGATTTGACGTAGATATCATTAAAGCCATCGGCAAGGAAGAAGGATTTGACGTGGAAGTCCGGAATGTAAATTTCGATGGACTCATTCCTGCCCTCCAGTCCGGAGACCTGGACGTGGCCATCAACGATATTACCATCACCGAAGACCGTAAAAAGTCCGTGGATTTCTCCAAACGGTACTATATCGCCGGTTTGGGGGTCGTAGTGAAATCGGATAACAATTCCATTCAGAAGAAAGAAGACCTTTCCGGCAAGACCCTGGGCGTCACGATTGGTTCTACCGGTGAAGAGGCAGCCCGCAAAATCGAAGGGGCCAACGTTCGCGTATACAGCACCCTTTCCGATGCTTTCCTGGACCTGAAACAGGGAGCTGTGGACTGCGTGGTGAACGATATCCCCACCAATGAATACTATGTGGCAACGACATCTGACAAATCCGTGAAAACGGCTCCTGTCGCCCTGACAGAAGAAGATCTGGGCATTGCCGTGAAGAAAGGAAATAAAGAACTTCTCACGAAGATCGATGATGGCCTTGCCAAAATGAAGAAGAACGGCGAATTTGCGAAAATCTACAAGAAATGGTTTGGCAAAGAACCGCCGGCTGAGCTTATGAAATAAAGGAGACAATAATGATTGAAGAAATCCTGAAGAAATATCCCTTCATCGTGCTGGACGGCGCCTTTTCCACAGAACTGGAACGCCAGGGCTTTTCCATCAATGATGAACTCTGGAGCGCCATCGCCCTCTATGAAAAACCGAAACTGGTCAAAGCCGTCCATCTTTCCTACTATGAAGCAGGCGCTGATATCGTAACCAGCGCCAGCTATCAGGCCACGCTGGAAGGCTTTGAAAAGAAAGGCTTTTCCGGAGAAGAGGCAAAAGAACTTCTCCGTCGGTCTGTGGAACTGGTCCAGGAGGCCAGGGATGAATACCTTTCTGAAGCCAAAGAAGAAAACCGTCCCGCACCTTTAGCCGCCGCCTCCGTGGGACCCTACGGGGCCTATCTGGCCGACGGCAGCGAATATCGGGGAGACTATGGAAAGACCCGTGAAGAGCTGGCCGCTTTCCATCGGGAAAGACTTCACGTCCTTTCCGAAGCGGGTCCGGACATTTTTGCCTGTGAAACCATTCCCTGCCTTCTCGAAGCATTGGCCGAGACGGACGTACTGAAAGAAATCAAAGGAGCCAGAGCCTGGATTTCCTTCTCCTGCAAAGATGGACTTCACACCTGCGGGGGAGACCTGATTTCTGACTGCGCCAAAGCATTGGACGGAATGGATGAAGTGAAAGCCATCGGTCTCAACTGCACGGCCCCGGAATATGTGGAATCCCTCATTAAAGAGGCCCGGAAGGGCACTTCCAAACCCATCGTCATTTACCCCAATTCCGGCGAATCCTACAATGTGGAGAAAAAATCCTGGGAAGGCTCCGCTTCCTCCTATGCGGATTTCGTGAAAGTCTGGTACGCCGCAGGAGCCCGCCTCATCGGAGGCTGCTGCCGGACCACGCCGAAAGATATCCGGGCGGTGGCGGAATTCAGGAAGGAACTTCTGAAATAATATTGCATATAAAAAGGACTGTGTCATTGAGGCACGGTCCTTTTTTAATTGTCAGCAGAGGGAATCATCATCCCCGGAAGGAATTGGGGATTAGGGGTTAGGGATTAGGGGCGGTGCGGCGCGACAGCAGAAGGCGCCGCCTTTTATAGTTTATTTTGGGTTAATCCGGGAATTTGGTTTATATAACAATGATTTGCACTTCCGTGGCTGGAAATTCGTTTTTCTAACTCGTCTGTGCAAAACCCCCATAAAAAATCGGCGCTGCCGTTGCAGCGCCACCTTCACGAATCACGAACCACGAATCACGAATTTTCGAAAATGAAGATATCGGGGCTCGCCGTGGTGAGGCTAATCCACGAATACCGTAACTGACTCAATTCCGGTTATCTGACCATGTTTGTACAGAATCATTCTTTCTCATGTCGTCCCAGGGGATGATACAATTGCCAGCCGTAATGAATGGCGGCTACCCGGATGGAAAGGACTACGGCAAAGGCAATCCAGGAGGCGAGGGCCGTATCCATATGAGGACGGAGGATACAGAGGAGGAGTCCCCCGATGACGGACGCGATGGCATAGACGTCCATATAAAGGACCACCGGCATGCGGCGGGCCATCATATCCCGGATAATGCCCCCTCCCACGGCCGTAATGACGCCCAGCATGGTGGGGAGGATATAATGATACTGGGGATAGGTATAAAAAGCCGTAAGGGCTCCGGTCACCGTAAAAGCGGCAAGGCCCAGGGTATCGGAAATATGATAAAAAACAGCCACCAGGATTTTCCCTGCTTTCGGGATATGCCAGATGGGATAGGCAAAGGAAATCGTGAGGGCCGTAGCGATGGAAAGGAGAAGACTCATGGGATGGACGATGGCTGAGGGCGGAGTGATGCCGCAGAGCACATCCCGGATCATTCCCCCGCCCACTCCCGTCATGACGGCTAAAACGGTAATGCCGAAAATATCCATCCGACGGGAAAGGCCCACTACGGTTCCTGAAAAAGCAAAGGCAATGGTGCCCAGTATTTCAAAAATCATCCAGGTCGTCGACATAGGTACCTCAGAAAATGAGATGAATGAGGAAATAGGAAAGTCCAAGGAATGCGTTGGCCAGAGGATCGATGACCTTGTTCATAAGCCCCGTGAATACGATGACCATGAGCATGAGGAACCCGTAACGGGCATTGAAATTTTCATATTTCCAGGAAAGTTCGCCGGGGAGGAACATGGAAAGGATCTTCGACCCGTCCAGCGGCGGCACGGGGAGGAGATTGAAAAAGGCAAACCACACATTGTACATCATGATCCAGTCGATAAACTGGTAACTCTGGGCCGTGAGCATGCCCAGACGGTTCAGGATGGCGGCCAGCAGCATGGAAAGGAATCCCAGGAAAAGATTCATCCCCGGACCCGCAAAGGACACTTTCAGCATGTCGGTCCGGTAATTTTTGTAATAGCGGGGGTCAATCATCACCGGCTTTGCCCAGCCGAATCCGCAGAGCACCAGCATAATGGTCCCCAGCACATCCAGATGGGCCAGGGGATTGATGGTGAGGCGTCCCGCAGCCGATGGCGTGGGATCTCCCAGAGAATCGGAAACCACGGCATGGGCAAATTCATGGAAAGAAAGGGCGATGAGCAGTGCCGGCACCCGGTAAAGCAGGGTCCCTAAATCAAGAATATCAAACATATCGTTACTCCTTATCAATTTCGTCATTGGTACATTCATTATATCATTGTTGGCGTCGTCAGTCATAGGGGGCGGGGCCTTATCGTTGAAAGGAAAACTCTGATGAGGAGAGACTTTAGAATCGGGAGTATCTGGGTTCTCGGGAAGGTGAGGATGTACAAAAATTAAGATCATTATTTTAAAAACTTCAGGGGAAATAGTTATCAGTTATCAGTTCGCAGTCGTGGTGGGCCATTACGCAGGAGAAGCGTTCTTTTTATATAAAAATGTAATCATTCCCAATGAAAACTGTATAAAAATGGCCCGCTATTTCATTTGATGCGGGCCTCCTCCACTGAGAACTATGAACTGAGAACTGATCACTTCATCAATTTCAGTCATTCAAGTTTGTGTAATTATCGTACAGACCCTTTTTATATGGGGAATGCGGATAGGTTGTGGACGGTCTATTCATGCTCGTCAGGCATATTTCCATGAATCATACTAAGCATTAGACATGGATGGGGCTGTTTTCTATAATTGCATATAGAAAAGAACCCTGCTTTGCAGAATATTTCACAGGAGAATTTTATGGATGCCGATATTTTTAACCGCTGCCTTATTTCTGATGAAGTGGCGAGCCAGTATGAAACCCTCTGTCGGGAAAGGGGAATGGCGAATGACCCGGACCGGCTCACTCATATTTCCATCATGGAAACACTGAAGGAAATCGGCTTTACCGAAAAAGAAATCCGGGAGTACATGGGTTTTGTCCTTGACGGAGGACGGTGGAATGACAGGCTCCGCATGCTTGGCCGCCGGCGGAATGATCTTCTGGATTCGGTTCATCGGGAAGAGGAGCAGATCAGCCGGATCGATTACCTGAAATTCAAGCTGGAAAGCAGAAGAAAAGCGAGTCCCTCCGGCCGGGAAGAAGTGGTTGGTTGAAAATCAGAAAGGAAATAAAGATGGAAAAAATCGTACAGACTGCAGGACGAAAAGCTCTGGGGGATTTCGCGCCGGACTTTGCGCATTTCAATGATGACGTCCTTTTCGGGGAGAACTGGAACAATCCGGCTATCGACCTGAAAACCCGCTGCATCATTACCGTAGTGGCTCTCATGGTATCGGGAGTGACTGATTCTTCCCTCACCTACCATCTGCAGAATGCCAAAGCCCATGGAGTGACAAAAGAAGAAATCGCCGCAGTCATCACTCATGCGGCTTTCTACGCAGGCTGGCCGAAGGCCTGGGCCGTCTTCAATCAGGCAAAAAATGTATGGACCGAAGAATCTTCCCTTCTTTCGGACAAAGAAGCTTATCAGAAGGAAATTTTCTTCCCCATTGGAAATCCGAATACTGCCTATGCGAAATATTTCATCGGGAGAAGCTACCTGTATTCTGTTTCTGAGGAGCAGGTACCGGTGCACAATGTGACCTTTGAACCGCGCTGCCGCAATAACTGGCATATCCATCATGCGAAATCCGGCGGTGGACAGATGCTCATCTGCGTGGGCGGAAGAGGCTGGTATCAGGAATGGGGGAAAGAAGCCATCGAGCTCACTCCGGGCAAAGTCATCCACATTCCGGCGGAAGTGAAACACTGGCACGGAGCGGCCAGAGACTCCTGGATGAGCCACCTGGCCTTCGAAGTAGAAGGCGAGGAAACTTCCAATGAATGGCTGGAACCGGTGAGTGATGAAGAATATGATTTATTGAAGTGATGAGCTGGCAGCAGTCATCTGTCAGATACTGTGGTCTGAGTCAATATCGGTATTCGGGCCTTAGCCCTGTTCGGGACATGCACCGTTCGGCTCATTTCCGAAATTTCGGGGTTCGGGATTCGGGGCTCGGGGAGGTGTGCTATAATTTACCCAGGATTAA
>DKQZ01000031.1:0-7775 GCA_002471975.1 Dialister sp. UBA7295
CCGCACCCCGCACCCCGCACCCTGCACCCCGCATCCCGAAATCTCGATGAAGTCTCTATCGGTCCATGTCCGGGACAGGGCTAATTCCCGAATACCGATAGAGACGCAGGCCATTGTATTTGACAGAAGTCTCAAACAAACGGAGCCAACCATGAAGATTTCCAAAGTACTTATTTCCCTTGCGGCATCCCTCTTCGTTTCAGGGACCGCTCAGGCCACGGATCTCCTTTATCTTCACTGGACCCCCAACTGGGATGCGGTGAAGTATGACCTGGCTTTGTCAACTGCTGTCCATGGCCGCAGCATGGTCCGTCATCAGACCGTATACATGAGCGACGTGCTGCTGCCGGAATTTTATGTGAAAAAGATCCATGACTGGAGCTGGCAGGCCCGGCCTCTCGATTTCGACGGCCATCCCATCGGCCCGGTGAGCCCGATGAAACCTTTGAAGGGGCCGGGAAAAATCATTCCCGGAAATGCGCCCCTTCCCCGGCACGATGTGAGCCATATCCGCGGGGGCACCCTTCTGTATCCGGTTTATTCCTATGTGGGAAATCCCGGTATTTCTTCCTATGAAATCGAAGTGCTCTCGGAGTACCCGGAAAACGTGAACGGCATCGCCCATTCCATGTACCATATCGGGGGAGGAGATTTCCAATATACCGACTATTATGATGAACCGCCAAGATTCGGCACCTGGTACTGGCGGGTCCGGGGAAAAGATGAAAATGGAAAGCCCATCGGCGAATGGAGCCTTCCCCAGCGCCGGACGCTTTCCACAGAAGGCTGGACCATTGGTCTTTTCGGTGATTCCATCACCCATGGCGGAGGAAGGGTTTCCTACGGGCCCAACGATCTTGCCTACAGCTATGGCCATTATCTGGATTTTGACACCATCAACCTTTCCAATTCCGGGGATTCCTCGGAAACCATGGTGGACCGGTTCGAGCGGGACGTGCTGCCCTTCCATCTGAAATACCTTCTTATCCTGGGCGGGACGAACAGCCTGCGCGGGGGTACTCCGGCGGAAGAAGTGATCGGAAATCTTTCCGCCATCGAGCAGAAATGCAGAAATCACGGCATCATTCCTATCCTCCTCACCCTTCCGCCCATCAATCCGGCAAACATCGAGAAAACATTTCAGGAACCCACGGAGGGAAACTGGCAGGACGCCTTCGCCAAAGTCAATGCATGGATCCGTACCCGGCCCCACATCGATATCGCTTCTGCCTTCGATGAAAGCAAACCCATGCCCCTGGACTATGCGGTAGACGGCCTTCACGGAGACGTAAGAGCAAAGAAACTGATGGCAGCAGTCATCAATGCGCATATAGGGGAATTTGTGAAATGAACGGGAAGCCAGTCAGTTAGTCCTGAATGTGCCATGGAGGGTTTTCAGTCAGGCGGGCGGTATTGGGGAATTTGTCCCGGATGGGGTTTATTTATTGATGTTTACCGGAGAAGTTGATTCTCCGGCTTTTTCAGTTGGCGGTCAATCGTAAGTGAATACTGCGAACCGGGAGCTTTTTAATGTCTGCTGAAAAATGGTATTCCTCCCGGTTATGCACCCGATTGTGACTAACCCTGTGAATCCTTGTGAAAAACTCCTGTTCGAGCAATGAAATTTACACGATATTGACAAAGAAATTTAATCACAGCGATTCACAAGAATGTTATTCACAGGTCTGTGAAAATGTGAAGCAGGCTTCCGGGCTCTGTTTCACAAGTTTAACAAGTGCCAATAGCTGTCCCTGTGGACTGAGCCGGGGCTTTTTGAAATCAGGGAATCATCATTTCTCCGCTTTCTGATCGTTGAATTCCTGTTCGGTGTCTGACAACTGACGTCTAACGGCTAAAGGCTCCCTGTTTCCATCAAAAAAGCCTGCATCTAACCTGATGCGGGCTTTCTTTCATTTATTGCTGCTTTTTTACCCCAATGCCACGTCCAGAGTCATCATGACGATAAATCCCACGGCATAAGCAATGGTCCCCACATTGGAATGGGGTTCCTCGGACATTTCCGGAATCAGTTCTTCTACTACCACATACATCATGGCTCCGGCGGCCAGGGACAAAAGGTATGGCATGAGAGGTATGATGAGGGCAGTTAAAAGGATAGTAATGACTCCTCCGATGGGTTCGACGGCTCCCGAGAGGACGCCCATGCCAAAGGCTTTCTTCCTGGATTCACCGGCTGACCGGAGTGGAAGGGAAATAATGGCTCCTTCCGGGAAATTCTGGATGGCAATGCCGAGGGAAAGGGCCATGGCGGAAGCCAGGGTAATATCTCCATGTCCAGCGGCAAATCCGGCCAAAACGACTCCGACTGCCATACCTTCCGGAATATTATGAAGAGTGACTGCCAGAACGAGCATGGTGGTCCGGGCTAAATGACTTTTCGGCCCTTCCGGATCATGGGCGCCCATGTGGAGATGAGGAATCACATGGTCCAGGAAAAGCAGGAAAGCCATGCCCAGGGCAAAACCGATGGCAGAAGGGAGGAAAGCCATTTTTCCCAGGGGCTCCGATTCTTCAAGAGCCGGAATCAGTAATGACCAGATGGAGGCGGCTACCATGACCCCTGCCGCAAAACCCGTAAGGCCCCGCTGCACTTCCCTGTGAAGTTCCCCGGTCATAAAAAGACAGGTGGCCGCCCCGAGGCTGGTCCCCAGAAAAGGTATGAGGAGACCCATTGCAAGAATTGTATCCATAGTAAAACTCCTTTATATGATTTATCTTAGGTATAGACCGTTTATCGTTATTTGTCAATTTCTACCTGAAAACCATGATGAATTGGAATGCTTTTGAAACGGGAATCTCGGGAATTATTTCGGGAGTCTCGGGACTGTCGGGGCGGTGGCGGCCTGATGGCCGCCAATTATTTATGGGGATACTGCACAGGCGGGTTTGAAAAGCCCGTACAGCAGGAAGGATTTGGGAATTGGGGATTTGGGATTAGGGAAGGTGTGCCGCTCCCGCGGCACTATTTTTTATGAGGATTCTGCTCAAGCGGGTTTGAAAAGCACATAGGAGTTGAAAATCACCTTTCCCCCGCTGCGGCATGACTCTCACTGCGATTTGCATGCCCCTGGCTATGCCTCTCTCCTTCAAATCACGTTCGAGAGCAGAACTTCGGAAAGGACTGGGAGCCTGACGCCGGGAGAGACAAATCTGTCTTTCCAAAAGAGAACGCCGCCCTTTTCTCCGCTCCACGCGTACGGCCGGGAATGCAGGTGCATGTCGTAAGTGTAGAGTCACCGCCTGCACTGAACCCTGCCTTAACAACGAACAATGAAAAACGGACTGCGGATCACGAACTACGAAGAACGGACAACGAAGAACGAACAACGAAGAACGAATATCTCACATGCCTCTATCCTTTCCCGTCTCTCTGCTGCACAATATCTGATTTCCAACTCCGCTTCCGGACCACGAACCACGAACCACGGACCACGGACCACGAACAACGAACAACGAAGACCGAAGACCGAAGAACGAAGAACGAAGAACGAAGAACGAATATCTCCTATGCCTCTACCCCTTCCCGGTTCCATGATACGCAATATCTTGTATTTCCTTTACGTCTCTAAAGCCATAACATTAGAAAAAGATTAAATATCGCATTTTACTATTGCAATTCCGAAAAACAAGACCTATAATTCAAACATCAAATTCATATTGGTGGATGAAGTTTGTGGGAGAAAACCACTGGTTTGCCGAAGGAGCAACACTCTCAGGCGTCGAAAGACAGGTACCGCAAATGGACACACTCTGGAGAGTCTCTACAAATAGAGCGCCGAAGGTGTAAGGAAGGAATTTATTTCCCAATCTCTCAGGCAAAAGGACAGAGAAAGCAACGTCACACTTATGTGTCCGTTAAAAGGTAGACAATGCCGGCTTCCAGAGTAATTTTTTTATGATGGGCCGGCTTTTTTGTGACTATATTTTATTCGGAGGGCGTTGTACAAAAATGGATTTGAATTACATGGATTTGTTGAATTCGGTTGATAGTTTTATCTGGGGGCCGCCGCTCCTGGTCCTTCTCGTAGGGACAGGCATTCTCCTCACGATCCGGCTGAAACTTCTGCAGGTTTTCAAACTGCCGAAGGCTCTGGCACTGATCTTCAAGGCACAGAATGCGGGAAGCGGTGATATTGATTCTTTCAAAGCTCTCTGTACAGCCCTTTCTGCAACTGTAGGGACCGGAAATATCGTAGGCGTGGCAACAGCCATCGCAGCGGGCGGTCCGGGAGCCATCTTCTGGATGTGGATGGCCGCATTCTTCGGAATGGCTACGAAATATGCGGAAGGTCTTCTGGCCGTCAAGTATCGTGAAGTGGACGACAAAGGCGAAATCGCCGGTGGTCCGATGTTTTACATCAAAAACGGTATGGGCCCGAAGTACAAATGGCTGGGTACACTCTTCGCCGTCTTCGGAGTCCTGGTTGCCTACTTCGGTATCGGTACCTTCGCTCAGGTGAATTCCATTGTGGATATCACAAAGATGACGACGGGACTTGATCCCATCTGGACCTGCGGGATCCTGACCATCCTGGTCGCAGCTATCACTCTCGGAGGACTTCAGTCCATTGCCGCAGCGGCTTCCAAAATCGTTCCGGCCATGGCTGTGATCTACTTTATTTCAACAGTCGGTGTACTTATTTATTTCGCAGATCAGATTCCTGCTGCTGTTGAAACCATTATTTCCAATGCTTTCACAGGTACAGCTGCTGCCGGCGGTTTCCTCGGATCCACGGTGATGCTGGCTATGAGAAGCGGTATCGCAAGAGGCGTTTTCTCCAATGAATCCGGCCTCGGCAGTGCGCCAATCGTAGCAGCCGCAGCAAAGACAAAGTGGCCTGCTGAACAGGGTCTGATTTCCATGACCGGTACCTTCATCGATACCATCATTATTTGTACGCTCACCGGTCTCACCATCGTCGTATCCGGCGAATGGTTGAATGGTCTCAATGGTGCAGCTCTTACGAATGCAGCTTTCAAAGATGCGTTCCCCGCATTTGGCGGCTATATGCTGATGATCGGTCTGGTGCTCTTCGCCTTCACCACCATCCTTGGATGGAACTACTATGGTGAACGGTGCATGATTTATCTCTGCGGCACCAAAGGAATTCTTCCTTACAGAATCATCTTCATCATCCTCGTCGCAAGCGGCGCTTTCCTGAAACTCGAAGCCATCTGGGTCCTGGCAGATATCGTCAATGGACTCATGGCTATTCCAAACCTGATTGCCTTGCTGGCACTCTCCGGTGTGGTGGTTCGTGAAACACAGAAATATTTCGACCACCTGGCTACCGGCAAAGACTACGAAGAATATGTAGACGAGGATCCGGCAAAGGAAGCAAAGACCGAAATTTCCGATTAAGAAATATGAGGGCTTCAATCAGGGCATACACTTACATATTATTTCCGGGATGGGGGTTTTTCCCATTTTCCTCCTTTCCGGATTAATATGACACCCCATCCGGCGCAGGGCACCCTGTTGAAGAAGCCCTCCTAAACTGATTCTTCAGGGTCTGCCGGGCTCCGGGAGCTATCCCCAGAAAATAGCTTCCGGAGCGGAGGCCCTATTTCCAAAAGGGGAGAATAATAAAACAAGTATAGGATCGGGCGGCAGCCCGTGAATATAGCCGTCACTGCACGGCAGATGTCCAAAGGGGGAATTCAGATCTGTTCCCGGAGGTCATCGGAAAAGCAGTAACAGAATATGTGGTTGATGTACGCTGAAAAATGACGGCGAAAGCCGCTGCCGAAGGAGTAACACTATCAGGCGTCCAGAATGGACACGAAACTGCGTACGGACACAACTCTGGAGAGTCCCGCGAAAGGCGGGCGCCGAAGGTGTTAAGAGATTTCATACCCGTAGGAATCTCGAATCTCTCAGGCAAAAGGACAGGGCTGGCTAAGGGTAACACCCGATATGCATGGATGCATACATACATGAACCGCCAGCCTCAGTATTTCCTTAAGAAAGCCTGAGTGCGGCGGTTTTTTGTTTGAAGTATGGAAGGATTACGGGAAAATAAGGGGGATATTTATTATGGACATGGCAGCAATCAATGCAGTTGTCAATGAAATTGACAGCTTCGTGTGGGGGCCGGTAATGCTGGTACTCCTCGTAGGTACAGGGGCATTCCTCACATTTTATCTGAAATTTAGAACATGGCGCAACTTACCGTACGCTATCTCAAGCGTACTTTCTAAAGAAGCCCGCACCACCAAGCGTGGTACCGGCGACGTTTCTCCATTCTCCGCACTGTGTACGGCTCTGGCAGCAACTATCGGTACCGGCAACATCGTCGGTGTCGCAACGGCAATGTTCTCCGGCGGCCCTGGCGCACTGGTATGGATGTGGATTTCCGCATGCTTCGGACTGACTTCCAAATTCTCCGAATGTATGCTGGCTATTAAATACCGCGAAGTGAATGCTAAGGGCGAAATGAAGGGCGGCCCGATGTTCACCATGAAGAACGCTTTCAAGAACAAAACTCTCGGCGCTGTCATGGGCTTCCTCTTCGCATTCTTCGCAGTCGTAGCTTCCTTCGGTATCGGCAACATGACCCAGGCAAACTCCATTGTCGGTGCAGTCAAGACCCTCTGGGGTACACCTGAAGAAATCTGCGGTGTCGTTCTTACCGTTCTTTCTCTCATCATCATCGTCGGTGGTATCAAGACCATTTCCAAAGTTTCTTCTGTAGTCGTTCCTGGCATGGCAGTTTTCTACATCATTGCAGGCATCGTCTGCATCGTTATGAATATCGAAAACGTACCGCATGGTCTTTACCTGATTTTCACAATGGCTTTCGATCCGCAGGCTATCGGCGGCGGCGTACTTGGTACTATCACAGTTTCCGTTATGAATGCTATGCGTTACGGCGTTGCCCGCGGCTGCTTCTCCAATGAAGCCGGCATGGGTTCTGCGGCAATTACTGCAGCCGCAGCTACCACTGATGACCCGGTTCGTCAGGGCTACATCAATATGACCGGTACTTTCTGGGATACCATCGTTGTCTGCTCCATCACCGGTATTACCATTGCAGCATCCGGCGTCCTCGGCACTGTAGGCGCTGACGGCAAGCCTCTGAAAGGTATCGCCCTCACCATGGCAGCTTTCTCCACTGAACTTGGCGTAGTTGGTCAGTATCTTGTAGGTATCGGCATCATCCTCTTCGCATTCTCCACCATCCTCGGCTGGGAATATCACGGTGAAAAAGCATGGGAATACCTCTTCGGTACCCATAAGTACAATATGATTTACAGAGTTGCTTTCTCCCTGGTTGTTTATGTCGGCGCTACCCAGACTCTCGACCTGGTTTGGAACCTCTCCGACATTGCAAACGCTCTGATGGCAATTCCGAACCTGATCTCCCTGCTCATCCTTGCTCCTGTGATCAAGGAAGAAGTGGAAAGATTCCAGGTTGTTCTTGAAAAAGAAAAAGCTGAAAAAGCACTGGCAGCTAAAGAAAGCAAAGCAAATGCCAAAGCTTGATTCAAAGCAGATGCTTAAAACTCTATATCGGGACGCATCGGTTGGATGTGTCCGGGTGTGACTGACTGAACGCGTGGAAAACGCAGGGTTAGAGATTTCGACGGATCACCTTCCGCTAATACCTCCAGTCAATCGGATGGACCAATGTCCGGAAGCCCGGGATGAAGTCTCCAACCCCTCCATATCGTTGTCCCCCCTCACTACTTCGGTAGTGAGCCACAACCCCTATCCTGCTCCTCTGAATTCCGGCAGGATAGGGGATATTTTT
>DKQZ01000031.1:7786-8531 GCA_002471975.1 Dialister sp. UBA7295
GCCCTGTGCCGGACATGGAACGTTTCTGTCTTCTGCGAAACTTCGGGGTTCGGGATGCGGGGTGCGGGGAGGATTGGCTGCTGATGCAGCCAATGAATATATGGGGTTGTGCAAAGGCAGGTTTATTGGCGTCAATTGTCAGATAAGATGGTCTGAGTCAGATGCGGTATTCGGGAGTCAGCCCTGTGCCGGACATGGAACGAAAGAGACTTCATCGAGATTTCGGGGTGATCGGGGCAGTCGGGGCGATCGGGGAGGTGTCGCTGCTAGTGCAGCGACGATTTTTTTATGGGGCTGTGCACAGGCGGGGAAAACGGACTTCGGACTTCGGATTGGGGATTGCGGGAAGGTGTCGGCGCTGATGCGCCGCAAATTTTTATGGGGAATGTACACAGGCGAGTGTGAAAAGCCCGTGCAAGTCGAAACGTTAAGGCTCCCCAGGTTTGGGGAGCTGGCCGCGGAGCGGACTGAGGGGTCGTACGATGGCAGCCATCGGAATAGACTCAGAATGGTTCATGTGTAACGTCATGATTTTGGCGTCAATTGTCGGATAAGATGGTCTGAGTCAGATGCGGTATTCGGGTTTTAGCCCTGTGTCGGACCTGGACCTATAGAGACTTTAGCGAGATTTCGGGGTTCGGGGGTATCGGGGCGATCGGGAAGGTGCTGCTGATGATGGAGTGCATTTTTATATAGCTGATTTCCAAAATAAAACCTGCTTACTTATAGTGAACGCCAAAAATAA
>DKQZ01000026.1 GCA_002471975.1 Dialister sp. UBA7295
CATTATCCAGATACAAATCCGCTGCTTTCTGCGCTTCTTCCAGACCATGGAAAACCGCAAGGGATGCTTACCATCAAAAGAGCCCGCTTCATAATTTGAGGCGGGCTTTCCTTTAACTGATAACTATGAACTGTGAACTGATAACTTTCTACACGCAGTCATTGAAAAATAATTATTTCTTCAGTTTTACGAGAAAAATCAATTCTTCTCATTGTATTCGCTGATTTTCTCCTGGGAAACATGGATGAAGGCAGGGCCGGCGGCGAAGGCATCCAGTTCTCCGGGATTGTACAGAAGGCCGATGCTCCGGTCTTCCAGGAGGAAATATTCGGTGGAAAGCCGTTTCTGATATTCCCAGGTACCCGTGGGTTCCCTCGTATAGAGGGAGTATTTCGGAAGTTCATAGAGGGAATCGAGATCGTCCTCAGTGATTCGAAGGAAACTTTCCAGAGGAAGCCGGGTTCCCGCAGCCTTGTCATAGACGAGCCCATAAATTTCAGGTCTCCCGTAAGGGCCGCCGGAATAAATGTAATTGGTGAGGATGATGGAAAGAAGTTCGTCATCTTCATACATGACTTCGAAGGAAACGCCGGTGCCCTTCTGAATCTGTTCATTTTCATAATTGTCCCGGATACGGACGAGAAGGTCCTCGATATCCTCATTGATCCGCTCCGCCGCCTTTT
Organism: Dialister sp. UBA7295; assembly: GCA_002471975.1. Taxonomy (GTDB): domain Bacteria; phylum Bacillota; class Negativicutes; order Veillonellales; family Dialisteraceae; genus Dialister. Next base: position 684 of record DKQZ01000026.1, read on the forward strand.
TATTCTCCAGCCGTACCACGGGATAGCTCATGATAAAATCATGGCCTTCCCTCGTTTCCGTCCATATTTCTGCCGATGCGGAAAGGGACAGGGAAAGAGCGAAAGCCGCCATCAGGGGCAGTACTTTTTTCATCATCATCACCTCCGGGAGTTTTTCTCTATTATGAAGGAAATAGGAACCTTTCGCAAGGAAGTTTTATTGGAATAGATGGCAGCCTTTAGCAGTTAGCCGTTAGTCATTAGAATTTCACAGATCACCGCTTCGCAAAAATCCCAGCCATTCCCAGGGCTGCTGAATAGGTACATAACAAGATTTCAATAATTATGAAATTTTATCTGGTACTTTTTCAGCGCCCCATGCCCACCGGGATTTTTGTTTTCAGGAAAAACGTTCTGTACCCTCCCCGGTCGTATTGGCCCGGGTGCGGCGAACGCAGTGAGCCGCGCCCTCCCGAGCGTAGCGAGGTTGGCATGAGTTTCCCGAGCGAAGCGAGGTTTGCCAGTTTTCCCCGCCCCGAAGGGGCGGTTTTCCGGTTTAAGCAGATCAATGTGTATAAAGCTCATACCATCTCAATGAGAGCCAACGGCCGTGCGCGAAGCGCACTATAAAAAATTGGTTCGCGTCAGCGAACCATATCCTTCCCGCACCCCGCGCCCCGCACCCCGCGCCCCGGTTTTCCATACAAAAAGGACGCCTGCATCATTTCCAGGCGCCACCTTCCCGAATCACGAACCACGAATCACGAAATCCCGATAGTGACAAAGCAGAGGCAAGTCGTGGTGAGGCTAAATCACGAATACCGTAATTGACTCTACTCTTCGTCCCCGCTATCCCCTTTCAGATCCCAGAGATAAGAATTATACTTTTCCTGATAGAATTCGGCCGATTTCTTCCTCACCCAGTTATCCCGGTCTTCACAGATGGCAAGCATTTCATCCACCAGGTCTTCGGCCCGCTGGGGTCCCGTATGACGGAGATAGCCGATCATGCGGGTCATGGCTTTCTCACCGGAGAGCTGCTCGGCCATGAGGAGGCCCAGTTCTCTAGGAAAGCCCCTCTCTTCCACGAGCTCTATGAGCTCTTTTTTTAATTCTTCAATCATAGGATTCCTTTATTTCTTACTTATTATATAGGAAATATTCCAAAGAGTTTCTTTTTCTTTAGAAATTTTGGCGCTTCCGGAATGACGCCGCTGCCGGGGACTTTGTCGAAACGGGGGAAATGAATTTCCTCTTTCTCCGGCACCAGGCCATGGGAAATCAGGATTCTGTCCTTCTGAAGAATTTCCTCCATTTCCTCATCCCGGGGGAAAAGGGCCAGGAGGCCCCCTGCCTTTTCTGCTTCTTCTCCCTTGCCACAGGCAAGAAATTCTATTTCCTCATTCCGGAGGCGATGGAAAAGATTTTCCGCAGCCCCGGGCCCCTGCCAGAGGAGGACCGGCTTCATGAGGGCCAGCCAGTCTTTCACTTTTTCTTCTGCCAGGGAAAGACCCTGGGAGAAATGGGTCCTCATCAGGGTGAGGGCGTAATCGATTTCCTTTTCTGCTTTTTCCTTGTCTGGTTTCAGGGAGTCTTCACAGGCAAGAAGGAGTTCGGCCCCGGGGATGGTATTTCTTTCCTTTTCCGCCAGAACGGTCATGAGTCCTGCCCATTTTTCCCTGCCTTCCCGCTCTTTCACCTTCCGGGCCGCTTCCGCCATATCTTCCAGAAGGCTTCGTTCCAGCATTTCCACATAGGAATAATCATAGGTTCCGGGAAAACCGGCGATGCGCCGGTCTTCATTGAAAATGGAGGCCGTGGCAATGGGGTCGATTTTCCCATAGCCTTCGCAGACCTGCAGGAGCAGCGGCAGCGGGTCTTCATAGGCCCCATAGTACAGGGAATTCATGGCCAGGATCACCGCCGAAAGACTGGGGTAGCTGATGGAGTTCACCATTCTTCCTCCGGCCACGGCAGAAACCAGGGCCCATGCCTCATCCCGTTTCAAAAGAGGCAGCCAGAAAAATTCCGCCCGGCTTCTCCTCCCGCTGTGGGTGAGATCATACTCCGCGTCCAGGAGGCGGTTTCTTTCTTCCTTCGTCCCTGCCTGCCCCAGCTTTTCCTGAAGGGCGATGGAAATAGACTCTTTCCCATCCGTGGTGTGCAGGGAAAGAATGTAAAATGGGTTTTCCGTAAAAAACATGGCCTGCCTCCTTTCTCTAATCTTATTTTCATTATACCGTATTTCATCCGTTGAGGAAAATCGAAATTCATTGATTTTTCAGTGACAAAAGACAAAGGGTAAGGACTAATGGCTATCAGTTCTTAATTTCCATCCCTTTACCCCGAAAGTATATGTCGAAAATGCACGCCGGAGGCAAAATATAAAATTGCGGCCAAAGGCCGCCACCTTCACGGGCCACGGACCACGAACCACGAATCACGACTACCTCAAACGTCTCTTCCCAAAATTCTTCATCCATGCTATAGTTAAGTATACTTTTTGTAAATTCCTGAGGAGCGACTATGGATACGATACTGGAATACCTTCTTATCTGCCCTCTCGTCATGATTGCAGGATTTGTCGATGCCATTGCCGGCGGCGGCGGACTGATTTCTCTTCCGGCTTACCTCATTGCGGGGCTTCCCGTGCACAATGCCATTGCTACGAATAAAATGAGTTCCACCATGGGGACTGTGCTCGCTACTTTCAAATTTGCCAGGAGCGGCTTCATTCCCTGGAAGCTGGCGGGGGTCTGCGTGATTTTTGCTTTTGCCGGATCCTCCCTGGGCGCGAAGCTCGCCCTCCTCATGGATGCTCACCTTTTCCTCATTTTCATGGCCATCGTCCTCCCCCTGACAGCTCTCTATGTGACCCGGGGAAAAGCTCTTGTATCTGAAAAAGAACCATACCCCTATAAGAAAACTGCCATTCTTTCCATCGGTACCGCCCTCTGCATTGGCGTGTATGACGGATTCTACGGTCCCGGCACAGGCACATTTTTACTCCTTCTTCTGACGGGAATTGCCCATCTTTCTCTCAAAGAAGCCAACGGGGTCACGAAAGTCATCAATTCCACCACCAATATCGCCGCCCTCTGCGTATTCCTCCTGAATGGGAAAGTCCTCTTCCCCCTGGGACCCATCGCCGGCTGCTTCGGTATGCTGGGAAATTACCTGGGAGCCGTCTATTTCGCAAAATCCGGAGCAAAGAATGTAAAGCCCGTCATCGTGGTGGTGCTTAGCATTTTCTTTATCAAAGTCATTTATGAGTTATTCTTTAAGTAAGAGCAGTTAGCAGTTAGCAGTTAGCAGTTAGCAGTTAGTTTTTATTATCAGTGATCAGTCATTGTGGCCCGCATATAATTTAGAACGCGGGTCATTTTATATGATATACTTAATCCGGATATATTCCTGCCTGTGCAAAATCCCCCTATATACTCGTCGCTGCATCAGCAGCGACACCTTCCCGCAATCCGCAATCCCCAATCCGCAATCCGATTCATCTCAATTGACTCCATCCATTTCCACAAATTATGAGGCACCTATGAACATCCCCTCCCCCAACCGTCCCAATCCCTATGCCCTTCTCCCCTTCCTCATTTTCATTGCCATCTACCTGGGCGCCGGCATTTATTTTGAGCTTCAGGGCGTGCCCATGGCTTTTTACCAGTTCCCTTCCGTCACGGCCATGCTGATCGCCGTCATTTCTGCTTTCTGCCTGTCGAAAGATCCCATCATGTTCAAATTCGGGATTTTTTCCAAAGGCGCAGGCAATGACAACATCATGACCATGCTCATGATCTATATCCTGGCCGGCGCTTTTTCTGCCGTCGCTTCAGCCATGGGAGGCCGGGATGCCACGGTCAATCTGGGGATCAGCCTCATTCCTGCCCAGTACCTGACGGCCGGTATATTTCTTATTTCTGCCTTTCTTGGAACAGCTACAGGAACTTCCGTAGGAACAGTGGCTGCCATTATCCCCATTGCGGCAGGGATCGGTGAAAAAAGCGGGATTCCCATCCCCCTGATTCTTGGCGCCTGCGTGGGAGGGGCCATGTTTGGGGATAACCTTTCCATGATTTCCGATACCACCATCGCCGCCACAAGGACCCAGGGCTGCGAGCTGAAGGATAAATTCAAAGTGAATTTCTTCATTGCCCTTCCTGCCGCTGTCCTTACCACGCTTTTCTTCCTCTTCATGGGTACTCCGGGTTTGGAAAGCGCGGTGGCCGGAGATTATACATTCCTGAAAGTCCTTCCCTACCTCTTTGTCCTCATCCTGGCCCTCACGGGGATGAATGTATTTCTTGTCCTTTTGACGGGCATTCTGCTGGCCGGAGTTATTGGAATCGGCGCCGGATCCATGAGCATCATTTCTTTTGCCCAGGAAATATGGAAAGGTTTCACCAGTATGAGCGAAGCCTTCTTCCTCGCCCTTTTCTGCGGCGGTATTTCCGAACTCATCACCTACTATGGCGGCATTGCCTGGCTCATCGAGAAACTGCAGAAATCCATCAGCGGTCCGAAATCGGCCCAGCTTGGCATCGGCGCTCTCGTTTCCCTCATCGATTGCGCTACAGCCAATAATACGGTAGCCATCATCGTAGCCGGAGACGTAGCCAGAAAAGTCAGTGAGAAATATGGCGTGGACCCCCGGGTCTCCGCTTCCACCCTGGACATTTTCTCCTGCATTTTCCAGGGAATCATCCCCTACGGTGCCCAGCTTCTCACCGCAGCAGCCCTCGCCTCCCAGGCAGGCATTACCATCAATACCCTGGATATCTTCCCCCATATGTGGTACTGCTGGTTCCTGGCACTTTTTGCGATTATTTCGGTCTTCGTGCCCTTTGCGACCAGGTGGATGAAGAAATAAAGTGTAAAGTTATCAGTTATCAGTTCTTAGTAAAGGTGGCGCCCTGCGGGCGCTATTTTTATTTATTGCTCATGAGACCTTTTAGCAGACTATGGTCCGAGTCATTTGCGATATTCGGGTCTTAGCCTCGCCCGGGACATGCCGCTTTCAGCTCAACTTCGAGATTTCGGGGTGCGGGATGCGGGGTGCGGGTAGGTGCGGCGCTGATGCGGCACCTTTTTGATTGGAATTTTACTCACGCGGAGGTAAAAATCCCTATATGATTCGTTATCCAGTGACACCAAAGCAGGACAGGCGAAGGGGAAAGACTCCCGGGCTCCCCAAAGTTCGAGGGCTGCCCTTAAGTCGACTGTGAGGCTGTACTATCGCACAAGTCGAAATGTGAGAGCCAAAGGCCGTCGGCGAAGCCGACTACATAAAGATTGGTCCGCAGAGCGGACCATATCCTTCCCGGCAGCCCCGACCATCCCCGAGATTCCCGATCATCCCCGATTCTAAAGCTTCTACACCTTAAGCTCCCATATAAAAATGGGCGCCCATAATACTTCCAGGCGCCCACCAACACTGCTAACTGCGAACTGATAACTGATAACTTTTCACCCAAAGTCTTTCAGCCGTTTTCCATATACAGTTACTTCACCACCAGGATATCCCCCAGCTTCCTCTTCGGTACGCAGTAATTCCTGTTTTCATCGAGATAATACTTGATGCTGCCGTTTTCTGGGACTTCCACGATCCGGCTTTCCACGCCGGGATAGCCCAGGGCGATGAGGAGTCTCGGATTCCAGTTTTCCGGAGTTTCAAGGAGTTCCGTCACCTTCGGGAATTCCACGGCTCCCAGGATGGCGCTTCCGATGCCATGGGACATGGCGTTCAGAGCGATATTTCTGACGGCAATGCCCACGTCGATATCAGCCCAGGCATTGCCCTTTCCTTCCTTGCAGACCAGGATGAACGCCGTCGGCTGCTCACCTGCCTTTGGCGTGCCCAGCTCTTTGGGAAGGGCAGCGGCCCAGTGGATCATGGGCTGCATCTTTGCCACCAGATCCGAATCCTTCACCAGCACATAACGGAGCACCTGTCCGTTCATGGCAGAGGAAACAATCCGCACATTTTCCATGAGCTCCATGAGGATTTCCTCCGGAATCTCCTCCTGGGTGAACTTGCGGTACGTCCGGCATCTGACAGAAAGTGCATTGAAATCCATAGTAAGACCTCCTTTTTCGTTATTTCTATCATAGCGGAAAAAAGGGAAAATGTCATGGGATATTTCCAAACTTTGCATTTAAAGATTTTAACCTCATCTGTCTCAATCGTGATTCGTGGTTCGTAATTCGTGGTTCGCGAAGGATATGGTTGGCTTACGCCAACCAATTTTTTATAGTGCGCTCCGCGCACAGGCCTTTGGCCGACGGGATGAAATTTCCCATATAAAAAAGCGGCGCTTCATTTTCTGATGCGCCGCACCTTCACGAATCACGATTCAACGTAAATGGACCCGATCAGATCAGGTCGGAATGACACAAATCAGTCTATCTCAAAGACCACCGTCACCCGTCCCTGGAGTTTCGATTCACCGGGGTCGATGGGAGTCACTGCGTCTTCTCTCATGGCTGCGGAGGCCATTTTCAGGTTCACCATGCGGTAGGGCATGACGTTCACATTATCTTCCGAGGCGGAAATGATGCCGATCACATTTCTGCCGAGGCCGGCAGCGATGATTTTTGCTTTCCGGGCTGCATCTTCTGCTGCTTTCCGAAGGGCTGCATCTTTATAGAGCTGGGTATCGCTAACGGAGAAATCCACGGAATCGATACGGTTTGCCCCGGCTTCCACGGCTGCATCCATGATAGCTCCGGTTTTCGAAAGATTCATGACCACCACTTTCATGGTATTGTCACAGCGATATTCCTTCGATTTCACTTCCCCCTTATTGTTATAAATCTGCTGGGGGTACACGTTGTAATTCTGTGTCTCAATCTTCGATGCTTCTGCCCCGGCTGCAATGACTGCATTCCGGACGTCAGTCATGGTATTTGCATTTTCCCGGACTGCCGCTTTGGCATTGGGAGAACGGGTTTCGACGGTGATATTCACCGTAGCCATATCACTTTTGGCCGTCACCTCACTGTTTCCGGTAACGGTAATCGTACGATGCAGTTCTTCTGCCTGGGCAGTCATGCCGGAAAAGGCGATCAGACCGGCCGCTATGAGGGCCATTACTTTTTTATTCATGGGAAATCCTCCTTATCTACAAAATTGACTTATGGTCATATTTTACACTATATGTCCTTCTATGTCAAATTATAGCAGATGTTGTAGAAACATGGTCAGATACTATGATCTGAGTCAGTTACGGTATTCGTGGGTCAGCCTCACCGCGGCACGCCCCGTTTGAGTCCATTCCGAAATTTCGTGATTCGTGATTCGTGGCTCGTGAAGGTGCGGCGCTGATGCGCCGTGAATGTAAATGGGGACTTATTGAAGTCATTTAACTGATACCCTGGTCTGAATCAATTACGGTATTCGGGTCTTAGCCCTGAAAAGTACGTGAACCGTTGGAGTCTTTAGCGAAATTTCGGGGTGCGGGATG
>DKQZ01000050.1 GCA_002471975.1 Dialister sp. UBA7295
CCCGTTATGGACATGGAGTATAGTGCAGAGTGGTACCGCGACGAGTCGCCTCTGTCCCGTAATGGGACAGAGGCTTTTCTTATCCGGGAAGCTTCCTGTACTCCGCTGAGTGATAAAACAGGGTGGTACCGCGGATGACGCCCCTGGAGAAATTTCAAAGAATTCTCCAGGGGCGTTTTGCTGCCTGGAACAAAATGGAGGAAATGAAAATGAGAAACTTCAAAAAGGCAATGAAAATGATCGGCATCTGTTCCATGGCAACCATCGTCATGGCAGGGATGGCAGGCTGCGGAGGAAATAAAGGAAACGGCGTTTCCTCGGGAGCCCAGAATGCGGCGAAAATCGGATTTTCCGCTGCCCTCTCCGGCGGCGCTGCGGCCTATGGCAAATCGGAAGAAGAAGGGGTCCGTATGGCCGTGGAAGAAATCAATGCCAAAGGCGATTTTCCCATCGATCTCATGATCGAAGATACAAAGGCAGTTCCGTCAGAAGCCATGAATGCCACAAAGAAAATGATCCAGAATAAAGCAGCCATCATCATCGGCCCCATGACTTCCAATGAAGCCAAAGCAGCAGGCCCCATCATCCAGAATGCAAAAGTTCCATCCCTGGAAGTTTCCGTAACGGCCGAAAACATCACCGACATGGGAGACTGCATCTTCAGGAATTCCGTACCGGAATCGAAGAATATCCCCCAGACCGTGAAGAAGACCTACAAAATTCTGGGCTACAAAACGGCAGCCCTCCTCTATGCTCACGACAATGAACAGCATGTGACGGCTCAGAAATATTTCCAGAAAACCATGAAGGAACTGGGCGTTCAAGTGGTAGATGTGGAAACCTTTGGCTCCAAAGACACGGAATACTCCGCCCAGCTCACCAATATCCAGGCAAAGAACCCGGACGTCATCGTAGTCTGCTCCTACTATCAGGAAGGCTCCCGGATCCTGAAGAAAATGAGAGAACTGGGCATGAACCAGCCGGTCCTGGGGGATAACGGCTTCGTTTCTCCGGAACTGGGAAAAATGGCAGGAGCTGCCGCTGATAATGTCTACGTTTCCTCCATGTGGTCTCCGGAAAGGAAAGATGAGAAAGTACAGAAATTCGTTTCTGACTACACGAAGAAATATGGCCACGCACCGGACCAGTTCGCCGCAGCATCCTATGACGGCATCTACATGGCCATGGATGCCATGAAACGGGCCGGAAGCACGACGGATACGAAAAAAATCCGCGATGCCCTGGCGGCCATGAAAGATTTCAAAGGCGTCTGCGGTACCTTCTCCTTCGATGAAAAGAGAGATCCTGTGGTGGACCTGATCCTGATGAAGATGAAGGATGGGAAGTACTCTGTAGTAGAGTAATTTTGGGTAGTTACTGTGGATTGAGTCTCGTTCGGTATTCGGGCCTTAGCCTCACCACGGCACGCCGCTTTAAGCCCAATCTCGAGATTTCGGGGTGCGGGATGCGGGGTTCGGGGAGGTGCGGCGCTGATGCGCCGCGAGTATAAATGGGGAACGAGGCAATTGGTAATTACTTTGGCCTGAGTCTCATACGGTATTCGTGGGTTAGCCTCACCACAGCACGCCCCGTTTGAGTCCATTCCGAGATTTCGTGGCTCGTGGTTCGTGATTCGTGGAGGTATTGCCGCTGATGCGGCAATGAGTATATATGGGGGATGTGCACGGGCGGGAAGAAATACTGTATGTGATACGTATAGTCGGACATCGCTCATGACTTGCTCCCCGCGTCCGGGGAGCTCCCAAAGGGTGAGGGGGCGTACGATGGTAAGAATCGAAATTGACTCATCATGCTTCATGCGTAACGTAATTATGCTTATATTTTGGAGTAGATACTGAATCAATTTTACCGGATCATCGAGAGCTGTTGGGTATCGTGACCGGATAAAGGTGAAAAAGCAGAAACTCATGCGATGAACTTTTGCCCCGGGGAAGAGGGGGGCCGGGGCAAAAGGGAGCATGGAATATTTTCAAAAATGGGATGCCCGAAAGGGCAGGAGGGCGGCGCTGCCGCAGGAAATGAAGTTCGGCAGGATAGCAGATTCAATGATAGCAGAATAGAAGCATGGACAATCGAAGAATGGAAGATTGGAAAAATGAATGAAATTTCCGGGGTTCCACGGAAATGGCAGGATGGAAGGAAAGCCCCGCCGCCATGCGGCGGGGCTTTTGCGTGGAACCATTTTCTCTTTTTCATGGGGTACGATATAATAAAGATAGAATCTGGAATTTCTTTTTCAATCATTTGAGCATGCACTATTGTAAAACGAATGGCTGACGGCTGACTGCTAATGGCTGACGGCTCAGCCGGCCATTTCATCCAGCCCCAAAGGAGGCTTACCATGCATCTGAAAAAATCTGCCCTTATCCTTCTTTCTGCCGCTCTTCTTTTCAGCGGCGCCTGCGTGTCCGAGGCTTCTCTCTGGCCCGGGCTGGCTTCGAAGGTTTCCGAGAAATCCGGCGCTTTCCGGACCGACGATTACCATGTGGGAAATGCAAATCTCATGAGTCCCTACCTCATCACCCGTTCGAACAATACGAATTTCGCGGGAAGGGTGAATGCGGCCATCGCTCATGAAAAGTCGGATTTCATTGGGGAACTGAAAGAAGACAATAAAAGAATTTACACCGAAGGCTGGATGATCTGGCACGAAGGACTCATCGGAAATTATATTTCCAATTCCGATGGCATTACCAGTATCGTCCTGGTGAAGCAGAAACTCTCCGAAGGGGCGGAGCATGGAAAGACCTTTGCCAAAGGCCTCAATTTCAATGGGGTCGGAGACCTCATGGATCTTGCCAAAGTGCTGCCGAATCTGACAGTGGAAGAAGTCAATAAATGCATCGAGCTCACGGCCAATAAGAAACATATCACCCTCCTCGACAAGCATACGGTCACCGAAATTCCCACCAATTTCTATGTGGGAAAGAACAAAGTGGTCTATGCCATTTACCAGCAGAATGATCTGACCCCCTTCAGCGAAGGAGTATTCGCGGTGCCTGTGGGGAAGGTGTGAGGGTTAGCCTCGAACGAAAGGAAACCCGATAGAGGCGTTTGAACGGTACCGGGAAGGGTTTCCCGTGCGTGGCGGCATCGGATTAAGTCAGGCGGGCGATAACGGGAAGGGGTTCTCGTGCGTGGCGATATCGGATTTAAGCCAGGCGAGCAGTAACGGGAAGGGTCCCTCGTGCGTGACGATGTCCGATTTAGGTCAGACGGGCGGTATCGGGAAGGGTTTTCCGTGCGTGGCGATGTCCGATTTAAGCCAGGCGGGCGATACCGGGAAGGATTCCCTGCGCGTGACGGCGTCGAATTAAGTCAGACGGGCGGTAACGGGGAGGATTTTTCGCAGAAAGATAAAAACACAAGTGGGACTGATTGCCAGGCATTACATGTGCAAAGTGACTCTATCGGCAGGCAGGAGGCCCTCCCGGGGAGGAGGGCTCCGGCGCGGCTGGGAGGACGAACCTGCCCGGACCATTCCTGGCAGGAGCGATAATAAATCGTACACAGGACAGACCATGCTTTGTGTGAAGACTGGTATCGGATGGAGTGTCATTTTTAAAATGGGAGGCGAAGAAGGATGGTTTTTAAAAAATTATTTCTTTTAGCAGCAGTTTCACTGTCTGCCATTTTCCCTGTTTCTGCGGAATGGACGCTGGGACCGGGGATCGGCGGGGGCGAGAGTCCCTCGATCCGGACGGAATTGAATAAAGATAACGTGATGGAAGTCAAAAAGCCGGTCATTTCCGGTGGAAATCTCCTCCGGCGGGCGCGGATCAATGCAGCCATCGATACGGAAGTGGATGAATTTTCGAAATATATCAGAAAGCGCAATGAGGACTGGAAGACGAACGGCTGGATTTACGGGCAGGAAGGAATGGTCAATCCGGAAGGAATCACCAGTTTCATCCTTTTCGAGGCATCCTATGCAGACGGGGCGGCCCATCCCATCACCGTAGCCAGGTCCATGAATTTTGACAAATGGGGCCATAAAGTCACATTGAAAGATCTTTTGCCGGATCTTTCGGCAGAAGACGTGAACCGGGCCATTGAAGAGCAGATTCCGGGAGAAAGGCTTTTTTACAATCATTCTGTAAACCGCGTGCCGAAGACTTTTTATGTGGGAAAGAACGGGAAGATTTACGTGGTTTTCCAGCAGTATGAAATAGGTCCCTACGCAGCCGGTTTCATGGTGGCGGAAGTGGGAGAGCTGACTGAAAAAGACAGGAAATAAAAAGCACCAGGCCTCCGGGCTTCCGGGTCCGGAGCAGCCTGAGGGCATGTAAAAAGGCAGGCGCCCGTTGGGACCTGCCTTTTTTACTATGATATATTTCAATGAAAACTGCGTATAAAAAAGGCCCGCCATCTCATTGGATGCGGGCCTCTTTCACGGATCACTATAAATTTCAGCAATTCAACATATTGTGTACTTATTGTATATTCGGCATTCACGAATCGATGGCCGGTAAAGACGGAGCCTGTTCATGCCGGAAGGCTTACTCCCTGACTTCGATGACTTCGTCTTCTTCTTTTCTTGCCAGCGGTACGGGGTGATGGTTCGGGATGCCGAAGGACATGGCGAGGACCATTTCTCCTTCACCCAGCCATTTATGGAGTTCGTCGTAGGCGAAGAAGATATTTCCAATCCAGAGACTGCCATAGCCCATGGAAGTGGCCTGGAGGGCCATATTTTCTGCGGCTGCTCCAATGGCCTGGACGTCGGAGAGTTCATGAATCTTTTCTGCGGTGGTCCAGGTATCGGTGAGGGGACGGCCATTCGGATTCACGATGAATACGAGGATCGGCGCCTGTTCCATGCATTTCAGGGTGAACCGGGCATTCACATAGAGTTCCGAAGATCCTGCCAGGACCCCTTCGCCTTTTTCTGCCCGTTCGATGCCCTTTTCCATGAGGGCGAGAGCCTCTTTCTTGCTTTCTCCCTTGACCACGATAAATTTCCAGGGCTGACGGTTCTTTGCCGATGGAGCCCACATGCCGGCGCGGAGGATTTCCCGCATATCCACTTTGGAAATATCATCGCTCTTGAAGAAGCGCACGCTTCTGCGTTTAAAAATCACGTTGTACATACCATTCATCCTTTCTATATATAATGTATATTACATGTCGCTCGATACATACTATTTCTATTATACACTGTTTTAACCTTATCCGCCAAAAGTCCTCCACCTCTTAGGTGGGGGATGAAGGCGGTTATGTGGAATTTATGCGAATAATTTCTTAGATCGCTTGTTCTGTAAATGCCTTCATGATACAATCAG
>DKQZ01000047.1 GCA_002471975.1 Dialister sp. UBA7295
GGAAGTGTACTTTTTATTTTCCTAATTCTCCGCGAGACGATTGTACGACCTATCCGTCAGCTCCGCTGACACCTTCCCATCCCAGGGAAGGTTGTGACCGATAGTATGCTGATGGATTTCCTCATGTCTGCCGTGGACCTGTAGTGCTGAGAGAAGCATTCATCATCCCATCCGTCGCNNGAAGGCTGACCATCAGGCGGCCGGAGGCCGCCTGGATCCAATTCCCTGCTCTTTAGCCATTATCATTCTTTTCATTTTCTGTTGTTACAGCGGGGAGACTTTCCGACTTGTTCGTCCCCTCACCGGCTGCGCCGGAGCTCCCCTATCGAGGGGAGCCTTTCCGCGTACCCTTCGCCCTCTCATTTCCTTCACGGTATAGATGCGGCTGACCTTCAACCCGAGGCGGGAAAGCCTCAAGCGCCCCGGGTCCCCATCGGGCGGCGAATCCCCCATTCCGCTAACGAATAGGATCGAAAGGCCTCAACCGTCCCGGGTTCTGATCGGCAGGCAATTTTTGCGTGCCGGCGGGGTTTATCCAATTGCTTGTGTCATATATAAGTGCTATAATATCGTCTGTTGTTTTATAAGAAAGCTCTCTAAAAAGGGTCTTTTCTATGGTATAATAAAATAGATATTTTGTAATTGGGAATGGGGTGGAATTTTGGAGAAACATGTCATCATCAGCGTCACTTCGCTGCAGCGGGATGAGGACGGGAAAGACGAGAAAATTTCCCTGGAGACCCCCGGTCTTTACGGCGAAGAAGGGGACATGAAGTACGTCACCTACAAAGAAACGAAGCTGGCCGGCATGGAAGGGACCACCACCACACTCCGTATGTATGAGGACCGGGTCGACCTGATCCGGGAAGGTGCTTTCACCCAGAATCAGTTTTACCGGGTAGGCGAGAAATCGCGTTCCGCATTCCGCACGCCCATGGGGGACCTGGAAGTCCTGGTGACGACCCGGGAACTCGTGAATTCCATCGAAAAGGGAGAGGGAGAAATGCGCCTTTCCTACGACGTGGAGCTGAAAGGCCTCTTTACCCATTTGAATCAGATTATTGTCAATGTTCGGGAGGATCCGGAATTTCATGGAAGTTAGAGAAGAATTAAAGGAAATCATTGAAAAAGCCAAAGACGCAGCGATCAAAGCCGGAGAACTTCCGGAAGGCAGCTATGCTCCTGTCCAGCGTCTGGAAATACCGAAGGAAAAAGAATTCGGCGACTACTCCACCAATGCAGCCATGCAGTGGGCCCGCACCGCCCATCGTGCGCCCCGCCTCATTGCCCAGGCCATTGTGAAACACCTGGATACCCCTTTGGTAGCAAAGACGGAAATCGCCGGCGCCGGCTTTATCAATTTCTTCCTTGCCAAAGATACGGTCTACACAGAACTGAAAAATATCCTCGCTGCCGGCCCCTCCTATGGGGACCTGCCGAAGATGCAGAAAGATAAAATCCTCGTAGAATACGTTTCTGCCAACCCCACGGGCCTCCTCCATATCGGCCATGCAAGAGGCGCAGCCTATGGCTCTGCCATGATCAACCTCTTAAGGGCAGCCGGCTATGACGTACTTTCCGAATACTACGTGAACGATGCAGGGAGCCAGATCGATCATCTGGCCGAATCCATCAATGCCCGTTACCTCCAGCTTTGCGGAATGGATGCAGAAGTTCCCGAAGACGGGTACCATGGAGCTGACATTATTGATACCGCCCGCCATATCCTGGAAAAAGACGGTAAGAAATACCTGGATATGGACGAAAAAGACCGGATTGCCGCCTTCAAAGATATAGGCCTTCAGGAAAAACTGGCAGACCTGAAAAAAGACCTGCACGAATTCAATGTGGACTTTGACAACTGGTTCTCCGAACGGTCCCTCTATCCGGACCAGGTGGATGCAGCCCTCAAAATCCTCAAAGACGAAGACAATATGTATGAAAAAGACGGCGCCCTCTGGCTCCGTACCACGAAAAACGGAGATGACAAAGACCGCGTAGTCATCCGTACCAATGGCGTACCCACCTATTTCTGTTCGGACATCGCCTATGTAGGAAATAAGATTCGCAGAGGCTACAATAAACTCATCGATATCTGGGGCGCAGACCACCATGGATACATCATCCGTCTGAAGACAGCCATGAAATTCCTGGGCTACAACCCCGATGACTTTGAAATCATGCTCCTCCAGATGGTTACCCTCCTTCGGGACGGACAGCCCGTGAAGATGAGCAAACGGACCGGCCAGGCAGTCACCCTCCGGGAACTGATGGACGAAGTCGGCACCGACGCAGCCCGTTATTTCTTCTGCGCAAGGACCCTGGACTCCCAGATGGATTTCGATATCGACCTGGCAAAGAAACAGTCCGCCGACAACCCGGTTTACTATATCCAGTATGCGAATGCCCGCATTCACTCCCTCTTCCGTCAGGCAGAAGAAGCCAAAGTGACCTGGGATCCTGCCTTCAAAGGCGTGGACTTCACCAGGCTCACCGAAGAATGCGAACTGGACCTGATCAAAAAGATGGAAAACTACCATCAGCTCATTGCAGGAGCCGCTGCAGAAAGAGCGCCCCAGCGCATTGCCAAATACGCCTATGAACTGGCAGCCCTCTTCCATCACTTCTATAGAGCCTGCCGGATCCTCAATGTGGAACCGGAAGTCACCCAGGCCAGACTGGGCCTCATCACAGCCGTTCAGTACATCCTGGTCCATGCCCTGAATATCCTCGGCATCTCGGCACCTGATCATATGTAAGAAATACTATTTCCTTATTTCCACCCTATCCAAAGGAGGTCCCATGACTAAATACATCTTCGTAACAGGCGGCGTCGTTTCTTCCCTGGGCAAAGGCATCACTGCCGCATCCCTGGGCAGACTCCTCAAAAACAGAGGCTACAAAGTCACCATCCAGAAATTTGATCCCTACATCAATATCGACCCCGGAACCATGAGCCCATACCAGCACGGCGAAGTATTCGTTACCGATGATGGAGCAGAAACAGACCTGGACCTCGGCCATTATGAACGATTCATCGATGAAAACCTCTCCAAAGCATCGAACGTGACCACCGGCAAAATCTACCAGTCCGTCATCAATAAAGAAAGAAAAGGCGAATACCTGGGCTCCACCATCCAGGTCATTCCCCATATTACCAACGAAATCAAAGAAAGAGTCCTCCGGGTCGGCCGGAATGACAATGCAGATATCGTCATCACCGAAATCGGTGGTACCGTAGGCGATATCGAATCCCTGCCCTTCCTCGAAGCCATCCGTCAGGTCAAAAAAGACCTACCGAACAGAAATGACGTCATTTATATCCACGTCACCCTCGTACCCTACATCGAAGCAGCAGACGAACTGAAATCCAAACCCACCCAGCACTCCGTCAAAGAACTCCGCTCCATCGGTATCCAGCCGGATATCATCGTATGCCGTACCGTCAAAGCCCTGCCGGACGATATGAAACGGAAAATCGCCCTCTTCTGCGACGTAGAAAAAGAAGCAGTCATCAATAACCTCACAGCAGCCTCCATTTACGAAGTACCCCTCCTTCTCCAGCAGGAAAGACTGGACCGCATCGTACTCAATAAACTGGGACTCGAAGACAAACCCTGCGACATGGAAGACTGGAAAGAAATGGTCCATCGCATCCTCAATGCCAAAGATGAAGTCAATATCGGTCTCGTAGGGAAATACGTCAAACTCCATGACGCCTACCTCTCCGTATGCGAAGCCCTGTCCCATGCAGGCTACGCCTTCGGCAAAAAAGTCAAAATCCACTGGATCAACTCCGAAAAACTGGAAGAAGAAAAACCGGACCTCGATGAAGTCTTCAAGAATATTGACGGCGTAGTCATCCCCGGAGGCTTCGGATACCGCGGAGTCGAAGGAAAAATCGATACCGCCGGCTACTGCAGAACCCATGGCATCCCATTCCTCGGACTCTGCCTTGGTATGCAGTGTGCCGTCATCGAATACGCAAGAAACGCCTGCGGCCTCGAAGGAGCCAACTCCTCCGAATTCGACGAAAAGACCCCATACCCCGTTATTGACCTCATGCCAGACCAGGAAGACGTCACAGAAAAAGGCGGCACCATGCGCCTTGGCATCTATCCCTGCAAACTGGCAGAAGGCACAAAGACAAGAGAACTCTATGGAAACCAGGAAATCGTATACGAACGCCATCGCCATAGATACGAAGTATCCAACGACCTCCGTCCCCAGCTCGAAAAAGCAGGCCTCACCATCAGCGGCACCTCCCCTGACGGACGCCTCGTAGAAACCATCGAACTCAAAGACCACCCCTTCTTCGTAGCCACCCAGGCACACCCCGAATTCAAGAGCCGCCCGAACAGACCGCACCCCCTCTTCTACGGACTCGTCAAAGCAGCTATCGCCCATAAAGAAGGGAAATAATCATTCCTTTGGAAATAGAAAACCCCGCCCATTCGGGCGGGGTTTTGTGTTGGGGGAAGATCGGGAATCTCGGGGATATCGGGCCTATAGTGGAAATGAAACTATATGACCGATTGACTTTTGAATCGGGGATGATCGGGAATGTCGGGGGTGATCGGGGTTCTCGGGAAGGTATCGCTGCTGATGCAGCGATAAGTATATATGGGGAATGTGCGTATTGAAGAAAAAACGGGGAGCGGGGTGCGGGGAGCGGGGTGCGGGAAGGTGGCGGCCTGATGGCCGCTGAGTATTTAT
>DKQZ01000058.1:0-1871 GCA_002471975.1 Dialister sp. UBA7295
TTTCCCATTAAAGTTCCCAGTTGCCAGAGGACTCATCAGACTTATTACGTTCTACCGATACATATCGTCCAAAGTGATGAGGGGATATTTCTCCCCATCGATTCCGATAAAGCCGGAGCGGGAGAAGAAGCCGAAACGATAGAAAGGAAGGCCCAGACTCCGTGCCTGTTCCTCTTCCTCCCGGACCACGCTCATATCCACCGGTTTCTTTCTATACTTGCATTCATAGGAAGAAAAGCCCCGCTCATCCTCCGTGACCACGTCAAATTCCCCATTCTTCTGATGGACCTTATCGTTGTACACATACCGGCCAATGGCATAAAACGGCGGCTTTACCAGACCCGCCCGGTTCCTGCGAAGCAGGTATTCCCTGGCCGCCTGCTCAAAGCGGCGGGGGAGATACTCCGTCTCCACCTTTTCCCTCAGCTTCAACCGATAGAAATCCTCCGGCGCCATGGCGCTCCGGGCCGTGGTCTCCCGGAAAAGATAGGAATAATAGAAATCCAGCAGCCCATCACTGATGACATACCGGTGCTTTCTCCGGTTCGATCCGGCATTGAGCGGCGAATCCTTCTCGATCAGATCCATGCCCGAAAGCTTCTCCAGCGTATGATAGACAGCGCTCCCCTTCCCCGGGAATCCGGCGGCCAGATCCGAATATTTCCCTACGCCCGAAGCAATCTTCCCCAGGACGTAATTGGCATTCTCCTCCTTCGAAAGCTCACTCGCCAGCTGCAGACGGATCTCATTCTCCAGCATGGACCCCTCGGGGATGAGAAGTCTGGAAATATTTCCTTCCACCGACAGATTCGGATCCACCTGCAGCAGATAAAAAGGCATACCCCCGAAGACAGAATACAGGAAAAACCGTTCCTCCTTCGAACGATCCGGGAAAAACCTCGCCCCATCATAATAATCAAAAGGCCTGAGCTTCAGGATTTCTGAAAACCGCCCGAAGAGAGGCGCATCACTCTCCACCAGCCGGCGCATCGTGTCCATATAAGATCCGCAAAGCACAAGCTTAAGACAGGCATCATGCTGAAAACGGTCGATGGCGATCTGGAACTCCGAATCCACCGACCCATCCTCACCGCGGAAAAAAGGATACTCATCGATGAAAAGAAATACCCTCTCCCTTCCAGCCTTCCGATACACATAATTCAGAAGCCCCTCCAGATCGGGAAAAGAAATATAGGGCTCATCAAAAGCCTCAGCCACTGCCCTCGAAAGGCCGGTGAAATTCTGCTCAAACGGCGCCCTGCGGCACACATAGGAAATAACGACTCCCTCCGCCTCCCGCAAAGACTGCCGGATCAGCTCACTTTTCCCCACACGCCGCCGGCCATAGACCAGAATATTCTCCGACCGGTCACTCTCAAACCGCTGCCGAAGAATCGCCAGCTCCCGCTCCCTTCCGATAAATTTCATAGTTACGCCTCTTACTTAAATTTATTTAACTTAAATCGATTTAACTAAATTGTACAATGATTTCACCCGTGGCGCAAGAAGAAAATATAGCCTGTTTCCCATTGAAGCTGTCAACTGCCAGAGGACCGGTAAGGGGCTCGCATAGAAGTTCCGAGTTCCGAGATTTACATCAGGGGCTGGAAGTGTTGAAACTTTGAATTCTCAGCTGTCTTCGAGACTATATGTTGTCCGGGACTCGGGAAACGGGAATCGGGTAGGTGGCGGGCGAAAAATTCATGAAGCCCGCCAATTTATTCCTCCCCCCTCAGTCTGACGCAGCCAGCTCCCCCAAAGGAGAGCCTGACCGATCGGCAACTTTCGGCCGCCGGAGATCATCATCCTGCACTATCCGTACAAGGCACACATGAGGAAAACGGAAAACCTGACAATCGGTCACCACCCTT
>DKQZ01000058.1:1924-2135 GCA_002471975.1 Dialister sp. UBA7295
CGATTCGAAGAATCGATAATTCCTGTCTCTTTCCCATTGAAGTTTCCAGTTGCCAGCTCCCATTCCTCCCCCCTCAGTCTGCTTTGCAGCCAGCTCCCCCAAGGGGTAGCCTGACCATTCGGCGGCCTTCGGCCGCCGGAGATCATCATCCTGCACTATCCGTACAAGGCACACATGAGGAAAACGGAAAACTTGACAATCGGTCACCACC
>DKQZ01000058.1:2219-3942 GCA_002471975.1 Dialister sp. UBA7295
GAAGAATCGATCATTTCTGTCTCTTTCCCATTGAAGTTCCCAGTTGCCAGTTCTCACTCCTCCCCCCTCTGACGCCTCCGGCGCCAGCTCCCCCCAGGGGGAGCCTGTCCGATCGGCAGCCTTCGGCCGCCGGAGATCATCATCCTGCACTATCCGTTCAAGGCACACATGAGGCTGACTGACAAAACGCACTCGGGACAAATGAGAATATCGTCAAGCAAGTGCTCTCCNNCGATTCGAAGAATCGATAATTATGAGTGATTCCTTTAGGGACCGAAAGATCAGAAATCTTGAAAGAATATCCTTTTTCAATGACCTGGTATTGATCAGGACTCGGGAAAGTGGCGGGCAAAAAATTATGAAGCCCGCCATTTTTCATCCCTCCCCCTCTGACACCTCCGGCGCCAGCTCCCCCAGGGGGAGCCTGTCCGATCGGCGGCTTGACCGCATCTTCCCGATAACCCTGAAACCAATCCCAATCACCCCGAGACGCCCGATTCAAAAGCCTTCGAAGAGACCGGTTTCCCCATGAAAAAAACAGCCTTTCACCTCAAATCGCAAAGTTTAACGTAATTCTAATGAGACAAATGCCATTTTTTTCTACTATACGTATAGAGGAAGAAATAAGAGCTCCGGGAAATTCCCTTCAGAACCTGCATGTGCACAACCGAATCGGGGCAGGCGGAAGGGAAGGAACCGGGCCGCTTCTCCCCTCTATTGCCGGCAAGAAAAATTCCTCCGTCCAGGTAAAAACGAAAATTTCATGGAAATGGCTCCATAAGCCCCACCCGCCCCAAGACATTCCCGGGCCCTGTGTTCCAGGGCGGCCCCGGAAGCTTATTCCCCATGCCATCTGATTTCCTATTTCCCAAAAACAGAGAAACTTTTCCATCGGGTCCCGAAACACCTTTCATTTTCATGGACAATGACAAATTATGTATAAGAAAGGAAATTAAAAATGTACAATCCAGAACTTTTTGCAGCCATCCCGCAGACAGGAAACGAAACCTGCCTCCATTTCAACAACGGAAATCAATCCATCGTCGATTCCAACAGCAAAGAATATATGAAAGACCTCTGCCTCCTGACCGGAACCACCATGGACGATTCCCACAGACTCTTCCCCCGGCACGAAGGCACCGGAATCCGCCTGGGAGACGGACGCATCTTTGCAGAGATCAAAGTCTCCTGCATCTCCCCCATCTACGGTTACTTCCTCCTTTCAGCCATTAAAAAAGTAACGATCAATGGCGAAGGACACGGAGTCATTCACTTGACCAATGGCGAAACCCACTCCACCCTCTGGAGAAACACAACCCTGATCCGCCACCTCAAAATGGTACAGGAAACCCTGGGGAAATAACGAAACCTTGAATTGACAGTAAAAAAGCAGCAAACCTTCGGGTGAGCTGCTTTTTACTATGGAACAGGGAAATACCCAGGACCCCCATCAGGATCTGTAGTTTCATCATGGGAAAAAGGAAATATCCCGCTTTCCGTTACGACACATGACAAGGGATCCATGCCCTGTGAAAGCGGCGGGCAAAAAATTTGTGAAACCCGCCCTTTTATATTTCCCCT
Organism: Dialister sp. UBA7295; assembly: GCA_002471975.1. GTDB lineage: Bacteria > Bacillota > Negativicutes > Veillonellales > Dialisteraceae > Dialister. The sequence continues at coordinate 3,801 of DKQZ01000058.1, forward strand.
GCATAAAGACTCACATGGAAGTTCCCGGTTCCGAGCTTTCATCAGGCGGCCCCTGGCCGCCCCAAAAGCCACCCTTGAAAGGGGGGCTCCGCGAAGCGGTGGGGGGAAGACTGATGCTTTTCCTGCACTACACCTTCAAGGC